>CAZAGR010000093.1:0-8804 GCA_964484585.1 uncultured Propionivibrio sp.
TTCGTCCGTTCAATCATCAGCGCAAGTTGATGCGTACCTCGCGGGCCTCGGTCCCCTGACCAAGCCGGCGCGGAACTAAAAACCTTTCCTTTGACTCACTCAAGCGCTGGGAGTACGTGCCTGCGCTTGGTAAAAAATTGCAAAGAGTTCGGGCTGCGAATTAATATCCAGCTTGGTATAAATATGCTTCTTGTGAGCTCGCACCGTCTCAATCGAGATCTTCAGTTTCTCGGCAATGTTTTTTGCCGAGAAACCACTCAACATCAACTGACTAACCTCGACTTCCCGGCTGGTCAGTCGTGTTCCCTTTACCTTGTTGATTGCATGCTCCACCCCTTCCTGCCAGTGAAGTCCGCCATTGCCTTGGGGCGGCGCATCATCGTGTCCCTCGAAATGTTGCCGCTGCTGCATCAATGCAATCACCCAAGGGGCAATCACAGAAAGAAACGCGATCTCCGGTGGCGTGTACTTTCTGGCGCGCCCCATTGAAAAGCACAGCGTCTCGTGATGATCAAGCGCGCAATTGAACTGTACTTCGTCAGCAACGATATTCAAATGAAAATACAGGCGGTAATAGTCCGTACTGACAAAATCTTCCGGCGCCACCTCGTCCAGCAGGAATAGTCCGGATTGAGAACGATCCCGGCTTGCGACAAAGAAAGGATCAAACAGGTAAAGGCCGTTCAGGTAGTCCTGAAACAGCAGATCCGTTCCGCCATCGGGCGTTGGATTTTCAATATAAACCACCGGTTTTTCGTGATTGGAGAACCGCAGGACGACCCAGGTATCAAATTCGATGAAGTTGCCCAAAGTCCGAATGAGCAATACCCAGAAATTCGGCTTGTCCAAAGCGGAAATCAATTGGGCCAACTGGCGATGGTAGGGCAGATCATGCAAATCCAGATACATACCGGACTCCAATGCGTTTTTACAAATTCAGGCCGCATCAATGTCTGCTTGGATCGGCAGACAGAGACTGTGGATCAAGTGCGCAACCCATCGAACAGTAGCCGACCGTGCGCTTCTGGTTGCCGATTTCACGCCACGACCCCACAAAAAATCGGCGCTGGCGACACGGTATAAGCAAATAGTGCTCCTGTAATATACCGCCTGTCCACTATGGCAGCTTAGCCGATGATCCCTAGCGTCTCCCTCCACCTGCTGACCCAAGACAACTCCATTCCGGGAAATCGCAAGGACGGTTTCCGCTATCACCATCTACTTTTTACTATTATCCTGACACCGATTTACCTCTGGCTGGAATTGGCCTTCGGGGTACGGCTACTCGACAGCATGAGTGGCAGTGTCGTGATTGACGATACTGCCGCGATCGAACACTGGGGGCGGCTTATTTCGGGTGCGGCCGTCGCTCTGTTGGTCTTGTCCGGCTGGGTCCGCCAATGCGAAAAGCAGGTCATTCGCTGGCCGATTGCACTGGCAGTCAGCGTAGGCATCATTGTTGTATCAATCATTGTCACCTGGTGGGCGCAAGGCATGGTGCTTGATTTTTATGTACAACGATCACGTGATGAAATTCCGCTGGCGCTGGGTTTGCTGGGTGGCCTGCTGCTCTCTGGTGTTGTACTTGTGCGCCTCTGGTGGCGTTACGCAACCGAGCACAAAGAGAAGCGTTACGTCTGGCTGACCGTTGTCGTAATGGCGATCCTGGCGGGGGGCTTCGGTCAGAGTGTGCTGTTGAAACGGGAAAGTCAAAAGTACATCGCGCAATTGGGCCAGGAAAGGCAGAAAACCGCGACACTCACCATAGTTCGGCGGGCAATTCAGGCTGGCATGAACACCTTGGACGACCCCGATCTGGATACCCGCGCGCTGTTCAGCCCGGAAGGCAAAGCCTACCTTGCATTGTTTCCGGTGTTCGGCAGGGCACTGGATCAGGAACGATTTGCCGCCGACCGTGCCCGCCTGTTGGCCGAACTGATGTATCAGGACTGGGACCGCGACTATGGCACGCAATCGTATACCGCTTATACCAGCAGCGAAACTGAACTCAAGGCGATTTACGATGGCCCGTACCGCACCGACAAAACCGGCTATCAACTGGATGGCCAGAAAATTCCGCCCGGGCTGAGTTTCGCTGCCTACCAGGTCAATTCCGTCATTGATCGCCATTTCCGCTCAAAACTCGGCTGCTTTGACTGCGAGTTTTACATGGGCATGAGTCGCGCACAGTTCGGCAAGGAGTTATTCAAATGGACTCAAGTTCATAACGTACAGAAGGCGGTGGAGACGTTTGCCGATGCCAAAAATTTTGAGTTCGGTCGTAACGGCGAGCGTGCGGCCCGGATCTACTGGGCGCCGATCCTTGCTTTGCTGTTCTCGATGGCGGGCGCCTTCACCCATGTCTTCAAACTACTCGTCACCATCACCGCGTACGCGCACCGGCTGACCTTCAACCGTATAGATTCGGCGGATTCTCCGCTGGCCAATGATGTGATCACCAACAACAATCGCGTTACTGCCGCGGCAATCATCGGTTTGGCCCTGTTTGTATATTTTTCAGACAACCGTATCACCGGCAATCTGAATTACGTCGAGCAGCGATTCCAGATGTGGCGCGACAGTCCCATCATCGGCGCAATCGCCGCCCATTGGACGGTCAATGCACAGGGATTCGTCTATCCCTTCACAAAGAAGATCCGCCCCGAATGGCTCACCTTTGACAGTGATCCGATTGCCGGCATCCCTTATGTTTCGGAATGGCTCGCCGTCGACTATGAATAAATTCTTGCAGCTTGAAACTCACCCGGAAGTTAACGTGAAAGAAAAGAATGGAGCACTGGTGATATCGAGCGCAGCGAGCAAATTAAGAGCCTCCCCGGGAGGGGAGGATGGGAAGGGCGGGCGTTTATGCGGCTTTTCGCGTGTTTCATCATCAGTGGGTGGTCTTGCTGCCCATGGGCGTTAACTCATGATCGGATATGTCACGGTCGGCACCAACGATCTGCCGCGCGCCGTTGCCTTCTATGACGCGCTTTTCGGATCGATCAATGGAAAGCGGGTTTTTGCCTCAGAGCAAGGCGTCGTCTGGAGCCTCAGCCGAATTTCGCCGGGATTTGGTGTTTTCATTCCCCACGACGGAAAGCCGGCGACCACCTGCAACGGCAGCATGGTGGCGCTCGCCATGCTCAGCAAAAAGCATGTCGACGAGTTCTACCAGCGGGCGCTCTCGCTGGGTGCCACAGACGAAGGTCAGCGCGATCACAACACGCGCTTTTACATCAACTATTTTCGCGACCTCGATGGCAACAAGCTGGGCACCTATTACATGCAGGAGCGCAGGAACAAACGCCGGCACGACGAGCTGTAGCAAAATTTTTCCGGTAAAGACAGCTTGGGCTCGCGCCGGTAATCGGGCGATATAAAATGGAGCTTCCGCCACCGACCCGTGCCAGGTGTTGCCATGCCAACTCAAGCTGATCGTCCAGCGCCTGCCGAAACAAGCCCTCCGGCGGCGCATCAGGAGGATGTCCAAGCCAGCTTGCGCGAAGTCAAAGCGCTATTGGCTCGACAAAAGCGGGTCGAAAATCTGGTGCACCGGCAGGCACAGAACGCGCCTCACCCTGAATTGGTCGAGAGCATCGTGCATAAACAGCACGTGAATAGCCTGCACCAGACGCTCGATGAAATGCATCCGGCCGACATCGCGTATGTGCTGGAAGCACTGCCGCTGGAGGATCGCCTGCAGGTCTGGGATCTCGTCAAGGCGGAACGCGACGGCGAAATTCTGCTCGAGGTTTCAGACGCTGTCCGCGAGACGCTAATCGAAAGCATGGCGCCTTCCGAGCTGCTGGCGGCGGTCGAAGGGCTCGATACCGACGAAGTCGCGGATCTCGCCCCCGACCTTCCGCGCGACGTTTTGGCCGACGTCTTCCGCGGTTTGCCGGCAGCGGAGCGCGAAGAGCTGCGCGCCGCCATGTCCTATGATGATGACGCCGTAGGCGCTTTGATGGACTTCGACGAGATGACCGTTCGCGAGGATGTCACGCTCGAGGTGGTCTTGCGTTATCTGCGTCGGTTTGATGAGCTTCCGGATCACACCGACCAATTATTTGTGGTCGATCGCGAGGAACATCTTCTGGGTGCTCTGCCACTCAATCTGCTGCTGTTGCGCTCGCCGGAAATCCTCGTCGCCAGCGTGATGCTGAAGGAAACGCTGACCTTGGAAGCCTCCGACAAGGCCGAAGCCGCGGCGCAAGCCTTCGAACGTTATGATCTGGTTTCTGCGGCGGTGGTTGATGCCAATCACAAGCTCGTCGGCCGCGTTACCGTGGATGCGGTGCTTGACCATATTCGCGAGAATGCCGAGGCCGACCAACTGGCGCAGGCAGGTTTGGCAGAAGAAGAGGACATCTTCGCGCCGGTGATGGACTCTGTGAAGAACCGGTGGGCATGGCTTGCTTTGAATCTCGTCACGGCATTCATTGCCAGCCGTGTTATCGGTGCCTTTGAAGGCTCCATCGAA
Source organism: uncultured Propionivibrio sp. (assembly GCA_964484585.1). GTDB lineage: Bacteria > Pseudomonadota > Gammaproteobacteria > Burkholderiales > Rhodocyclaceae > JADKHX01. Next base: position 4,484 of record CAZAGR010000093.1, read on the forward strand.
CGCTTGGTCGCTCTTGCGGCCCTGATGCCTATCGTCGCCGGCATCGGTGGCAATTCCGGCAATCAGACGATCACCATGATCGTGCGCGCCATAGCGCTCGGTCAAATTGGCGAAGAATCCAAGCGGCGTCTGTTCCGCAAGGAGCTTAAAGTTTCCATAATCAACGGGCTGGTCTGGGGCGGCCTGCTCGGCCTGGTGACTTGGTGGCTGTATCATGACTGGAAATTGGGCCTCGTCATGACGTCGGCGATGACCCTGAATCTGCTGCTTGCGGCCGCCGTGGGTGTATTCATCCCGATGACCATGCAAAAACTCGGCCATGATCCGGCGATAGGTGGCTCGGTCATGATCACGGCGGTCACCGACTCTGGCGGGTTCTTCATCTTTCTGGGTCTCGCCACAGTATTTCTGCTTTGAACTAAACAACTCCGAGGATCAGATGTTCCCGGCTGCGAGTCTGCTAAGATTTGCTGACCCCATTCAGGCTCGGTCGTCGCCATGATCCCCAGCGCCTCGTTCCACCTGCTGACGCAAGACAACTCAATCCCGGGCAACAAGAAGGATGGATTTCGCTTCCACCATCTATTGTTCATCATCGTCGCCACGCCGCTCTACCTGTGGTTCGAGCTCTCATTCGGCGTGCGCCTGCTGGACAACATCAGCGGCAACATGAGCACCGACGACATTCTTGCCATCGAACACTGGGGGCGCCTGATATCGGGCTGCGCCGTATCCCTGCTGTTCCTCACTGGATGGGTGCGTCAATGTGAAAAACTGAATCTGCATTGGGCCGCGCGAATACTTGGCGGCATCGGCATCAGCCTGGTCTGCATCCTGATCACCTGGTGGGCGCAAGGCAAAGTGATCGATTTCTATATTCAGCGCACGACCATACAAATTACCGTCGCCCTCGGTGTCCTCGCCGTGGTGGTGATCACGGGCTTTCTGTTGTTGCGCGCGTGGATACGCTACAGCCTGAACTGTCCCAAACATCGCTATTTGAAAATGGCCGGGGGGCTGGCCGTAATTCTGCTCGGAGGTTTCATCATCATCGCCAGTGTCAAATATGCGCTGCCGGCATCCAAGGAAAAGCTTGGCATCGAACGGCAGCAAGCCGCGACGCTCTCGTTGGTGCGACGTGGATTGCAGGAAGACATTTACTCATTGCAGGGCGTGGTCCGCGAGCCCAGTTTTGTCGCCAGCCCCGAGGGCAAGACGTTTCTAGCATTGTTTCCGATTTTCGGTTCCGTCCTGAATCATGAGCGTTTCGCGAACGACCGACCTGCCTTGTTAAAGGAGATCATGTACCGCGACTGGGACCAGCAATATGGAGAGCAGTCATTCAATGCGTTTGGCGAAGTGCTAGCCGAGTTGCAGCAGGTCTATGACGGTCCCTATCAAACCGGTTCAGAGCAATATGGTGCAGACCTGAAATCCAAGGGTCGCACACAGGCCTTTATGACCTGGGAACAACACATAAAGCCGCACATGGACGGCAAAATCATCGCGCCACGGATGGTCCTGAGCGCATTTCAGCGCGATCCGACCGTCATCAAGCTGATAGGCAAAAAACTCGCTTGTTTTGACTGCGAATTTCGCTTTGATATGGACAGAAAAGAATTCGGCCGTGAACTGTTCAAATGGACACAAGCTACCAATGTCCAGCAAATACTTGAACGTCTTGAGTCCGCCAAACATTTTGAAACGGGTCGCGACGGCGAAGCAGCCGCTCGAACCTATTGGGTTCCGATTTGGGCCTTGCTATTTTCAATGATTGGCGCCTTTACCCACATATTCAAGCTGATCTTCACCGTCTCTGAATTCGCACATCGCCAGTCATTCCACCGTATCAACGCCGCCGACTCACCCCTGGCTAACAACGTGATCGACAACAGCCGAATGGTCACGGCCGCAGTTGTCATCGGTATGGGACTGTTTATCTACTTTGCCGACAACCGCGTCACCGGCCACGAAAAATATCTGGAATTGCGCAAAGTCATGTGGCAAAAACACCCAATCGTCGGTGGTCTCGCCGCCCATTGGACCGTCAATGCGCAGGGTTTCATTTACCCGTTCACCAAGAAAATCCGTCCGTCCTGGCTGGAATTCAGGGACGACCCGCTCGATCATGTGCCACACTTTGTCGCGCGCTGGTTGTCAGACGGCGATGCGGGTTAATCCGGGCTTACCCAGAAGAACAGCGCCGCCCCGCCGGCGCCGACTTTTTAGCCAGAAACAAAGATCGAATCCGCTGCCGCAATCGTTGCCGCAATATCTGCGTCGCTATGAGTGATTGATACAAATCCCGCCTCATATGCGGAAGGCGCCAAGTAAACGCCCTTATCCAAAAGCAAGTGGAATAGACGGTTGAAGGCTTCCTTGTCGGTGCGCATCACTTCCGCGAACGATGTCGGCGGTGTCGCGGCGAAATAAACCCCGAACATGCCGCCCACGGCCTGCGCCGAAAAACTGATTCCGCGGGCACGCGCAGCAGCGCTGAGACCATTCACCAAGGCCAGAGTCCGGCGAGTCAATGTGTCATAAAAGCCAGGCGCGGCAATTTTCTTCAAGGTAACCAGGCCGGCCGCAACAGATAGCGGGTTGCCCGACAAGGTTCCCGCCTGATATACGGGGCCTAACGGCGCAATCTTTTCCATGATGTCACGGCGTCCGCCGAAAGCGCCCAGCGGCATGCCACCGCCAACAATTTTGCCAAACGTTGACAGGTCCGGCGTAATGCCAAACAGACCCTGCGCCGAATTCGGCCCGACACGAAAGCCTGTCATCACCTCATCGAAAATCAGCACCGCACCATGTTTCGTGCACAGCTCGCGCATCGCGGCAAGAAACTCCGGTTTTGGCACAATCAGGTTCATATTTCCAGCAACCGGCTCGACGATGACGGCGGCGATTTTGTTGCCGTGTTTGGCAAACGCTTCGTGCAACTGCTGCGGGTCGTTGTAGTCCAGCACCAAGGTGTGCTGCGCCAGATCCGCAGGAACGCCGCTCGATGATGGATTACCGAACGTCAACAAGCCTGAACCGGCCTTGACTAAAAGACTGTCGCCATGGCCGTGGTAGCAGCCCTCAAATTTGATAAAGGCATCGCGGCCCGTAAAACCGCGCGCGAGACGAATCGCGCTCATCGTCGCCTCGGTACCCGACGAAACCAGGCGAACCATGTCCATGCTCGGCACGCGCGCCACTAACATCTCGGCCAGCTCGACCTCGCCCTCGGTCGGTGCGCCAAACGACAAGCCCTTGGCAGCCGCTTCCTGCACGGCCTTTACCGTATCCGGATCGGCGTGCCCAAGGATCAATGGCCCCCACGAACCGACATAATCGATATAGCGCTTGCCATCGACGTCCCAAACATAGGCGCCATCACCACGCGAAAAAAATCGCGGGCTGCCGCCTACTGAGCGGAAGGCCCGCACCGGCGAATTGACGCCGCCCGGAATCGTCCTCTGCGCGCGTTCAAATAAGCTCTCACTCTTGCTCGTCATTTCGTTGTTCCATTCGGGTTTATCCATAAGGCCGCGAAATCCTGCGCACGCTGTTTTACATCCGGAGCCGCAAACAAATCGCTGATAACTGCCAGCAAGTCGGCCCCCGCCGTCAGCACCTGTGGCGCATTGGCCACGGTAATCCCGCCGATGGCTGCCACCGGCAACCCGAAACGGGCTTTAACCTGCGCGACGAGTTCAAGCGATGCGGGCGTCGCCGCGGGCTTGGTCGGCGAAGAAAAAATGCTGCCCAACGCGAGGTAGTCGGCACCGGCATCAGCCGCTGCCGCGGCAATCGCCAGATCGTTGTAACAAGAAACGCCCAGCAGCCGTCGCGGGCCAAGTGCCGCACGCGCCTTGGCGAGCGAGCCGCCAGGTACGTCGTCGCGGCCGATATGCACGCCGTCAGCATCCAGTTCCAGAGCCAGATCGATATCATCATTGATGATCAGTTGAGCGCCGGAATTTCGGCATTCGGCCAATAGCTGCAACGCCTGCTCACGGCGCAAGCTTGGCGACGCGGTCTTGTTGCGATATTGCACAAGCCTGACACCCCCCGCAATGGCGGCCCGAATGGCAAGCACCAAACGCGATGTCAGGTGTTCATCAGGGGTGATCGCGTAAAGGCCTCTCAATGGATGATTTGAATGCTTGGTCACGTCGCTCCTCAATGCCTGGCTAGCGGAGCGCTTGCAGCGGCGTCATGATCACCCTCAGCCCTGTCTTCATCATCTTCATCATCCTCGTCACGCGACCAAAACAGTCGATCGGGAATGAATTGACCCATTCCTGGACGATAGCCGGCCTGCAAGGTG
>CAZAGR010000094.1:0-8746 GCA_964484585.1 uncultured Propionivibrio sp.
CGGAGACCGGCGGGGGGTGGCAGATCATCAATGCCAGCACCGACGGTAGTTTTGATTTGCTTCTTGATGGGAAGGCGGCCGGGCACGTCAGCCAGTTTGCACTCACTGGAGATCACAATCGTGCCAACGCTTTGGCCGCCGTGGCTGCAGCCCGCCACGTAGGGGTTCCGCTGACTGTTGGCCTTAGGGCATTGGAGAATTTTCAGGGTATCAAGCGCCGAATGGAGATTTGCGGCAGGGTTCGAGGCGTCACAGTGATTGATGATTTTGCCCATCACCCGACCGCAATACGGGTTACGGTGCAAGGATTGCGGCAGAGAGTCGGTCAAGCCCGGATACTCGCTGTGCTCGAGCCGCGCACCAATACCATGAAGTTGGGCAGCATGACGGCTCAATTGCCAGGAAGCTTGATCGAGGCGGATGCGGTGTTTTGCTATGCCAAGGGGTTGAGCTGGAATGCCACGGATGCACTTCAGTCTCTTGGCGAGAAAGCTCGCTGCTTTGATAATCTGCAAGAGTTGGTGGCAGCGGTTGCCGGCTTTGCATGTGACGGCGATCATGTTCTGATCATGAGTAACGGAGGATTTGGCGGCGTACATGGTCAAATTCTCGCGGCGCTGGACGCTTGATTGATGGCCGTGTTCCATTGCCCGCCACCGCGATACATCTCCGTGAACCGGCAAAATTGATCGAAATCAAAATTATTGCCGCGGCAGTTCGTGTCGTGTTAACCTGCGCACGGCGCAATCATAGGATATTGATACGTTCGCCATGAGTACATGCGTGCGGTTTGCCGTTCAGTAGCGAAACGTGGCCGAAACGCGGATGCCGGTGAACATATAAAGCGTAGTTGGTGGGTTCCAAGCCCGGGAGAAAAAATGAAACAAGAAATGAAATACGGTCAGTCGCGGCTTGCTAAACGAACCGGTTTTAGTTGCCTGCTGGCTGGCATGCTTGCATTGTTTGCAGGCACGGCAAGTTCCGCGTGGGAGATGGGGTTACAAGAGCCCGTAACGGAGATGGCCCGCCGCATCTACGATTTGCATACCTTTCTGACGTGGTTTATTACCGTCATTTTTGTGGGCGTCTTTGGCGTACTTGGATACTCTCTGTTTATGCACCGCCGCTCACGCGGGCACAAGGCGGCTGATTTTCACGACAATTTGACGGTTGAGATTATTTGGACCGTGATTCCGGTACTGATATTGATCGCGATCGCGGTTCCCGCGACCATGGCGCTGGTCAATCAGCGCGACACTTCCCAGCCTGATCTGACTATCAAAGTAACCGGTTATCAGTGGAAGTGGGGTTACGAATACATGTCCGGCGATGCGACCGGGGTCAAGTTTATGAGCGTGATGTCGACGCCCCGCGACCAGATCGAGAACAAGGCGCCGAAGGGTGAGAATTATTTGCTTGAAGTTGACAACAATCTAGTCGTCCCGATCAACAAGAAGGTACGTATATTGGCGACCTCGGCCGACGTCATTCATAACTGGGCGATGCCGGCGTTTGCTGTCAAGACTGATGCGGTTCCGGGTTTTGTGCGCGACGCCTGGTTCAAGGCGGAAAAGGAAGGAATTTACCGCGGCCAGTGTTCCGAGTTGTGCGGCAAGGATCACGGCTTCATGCCTGTCGTGGTCGAGGTCGTGTCGGACGAGAAATACGCAGCGTGGGTGGCAACCAAACAGAAGGAACTGGCTGCCGCTGCCGACGATCCGAGCAAGGTTTGGACCCTGCCTGAACTGACCAAACGAGGTGAAAAAGTTTACGCCACCAATTGTGCCGGTTGCCATCAGCCAAATGGCCAGGGCTTGCCGCCGGCCTTCCCGGCGCTGGATGGTTCCAAAATGATTAAGGGACCGAAAGCGGATCATCTTGCCATTGTGCTGAAGGGCAAGCCCGGGTCAGCGATGGCCGCCTTTGGTGCTCAGCTTAGCGATACCGATATAGCAGCTGTTGTCGCTTACGAGCGGAATGCCTGGAGCAACAAACTCAACGATGTCATTCAACCGGCCGAAGTCAAAGCGCTTCGTGGCAAGTAAGGTGGCAAATCAGGCGGCAAGCAAAACGGCAATCAAGCCGACGAACAAATCGCACCATAAGGTTATGAGGAGTATCTGAATATGCAAGCAAGTCATCACGACGCAACCCACGCAGCGGCGGGCCATCATGACGATCATGGCCACCATGGTCGTGCGCCTGGCTTGATGGGCTGGTTTACCACGACCAATCACAAAGACATCGGAACGATGTATCTGTGGTTCAGCTTTGTGATGTTTTTGGTCGGCGGCGCGATGTCGCTGGTGATTCGCGGCGAGTTGTTTTCTCCGGGTCTTCAGTTCGTATCACCTGAGTACTACAACCAGATGCTGACACTACATGCCTTGATCATGGTGTTCGGTGCCATCATGCCGGCCTTCGTCGGCTTTGCCAACTGGATGATCCCGATGATGGTGGGCGCCCCCGACATGGCATTTGCGCGGATGAACAACTGGAGTTTCTGGTTGCTGCCTCCGGCAGCTATTTTGTTGACCGGTTCGCTCTTCGTCCCCGGCGGCGCTGCCGGCACCGGTTGGACCCTGTATCCGCCGCTATCGGTGCAAATGGGCATAGGCATGGACATGGCGATCTTCGCCATCCATATTCTTGGCATGTCGTCGATCATGGGCTCGATCAACATCGTTACCACGATTTTGAACATGCGCACGCCCGGCATGACCCTGATGAAAATGCCGATGTTCTGCTGGACGTGGCTGGTTACCGGTTTCCTGCTGATTGCTTCAATGCCGATCCTCGCCGGCGCAGTGACGATGCTGCTGACTGACCGTCATTTCGGCACTAGCTTCTTCAATGCCGCGGGTGGCGGTGATCCGGTGCTGTTCCAGCATATTTTCTGGTTCTTTGGCCATCCCGAGGTCTACATCATTGCGTTACCGGCATTTGGAGTGGTGTCCCACGTTATTCCTGCCTTTTCGCGCAAGCACCTGTTCGGCTATACCTCCATGGTGTACGCCATCGCGGCGATCGGCCTGATCTCCTTCTTTGTCTGGGCGCATCACATGTATGTGACCGGTATCCCGCTGACCGGCCAGCTCTATTTTATGTATGCGACGCTGCTGATCGCCGTCCCAACTGGCGTGAAGGTGTTCAACTGGGTGACTACGATGTGGCGCGGCGAACTGACTTTTGAAACGCCGATGCTGTTTTCTCTGGGCTTCCTCTTTCTGTTCACGGTGGGTGGTTTGACCGGCCTGGTACTGGCGATCACCGCCGTCGATATTCAGTTGCAGGACACCTACTATGTAGTGGCCCACTTTCATTACGTGATGGTCGCCGGCGCGCTGTTCTCCGCCTACGCCGGAGCCTATTTCTGGTTGCCGAAGTGGACCGGTCACATGTATGACGAAGGCCTTGGCAAGCTGCACTTCTGGACTTCCATCGTTTTCTTCAATGTGGCTTTCTTCCCGCAGCATTTCCTTGGTCTCGCAGGCATGCCGCGCCGGATTCCCGACTACGCGCCGCAGTTTACCGATTTCAATGTGATCTCCACCATTGGCGCTTTTGGCTTTGGCTTTAGCCAGTTGATTTTCCTGTGGGTGGTATTGAAGACCATCAAGGGCGGTCCGGCTGCGGCGGCGAAACCCTGGGACGGCGCACATGGCTTTGAATGGACGGTGCCTTCACCGGCGCCCTATCACACTTTTGAAGTGCCTCCTGCGTTTGATCCAGTCGAGGCGCACGGATGAACGATATTGTGAATCGGTTTCAGGGCAATCGCCGTATTGGCATCGTTCTGGCGTTATTCGCCAGCGCTGTTTTTCTCAGCGTCATTGTCCGGCGCTGGCTGGACGGCGGCATCTGAAGAGTTGACTGCCGTGATCACCGCAAATTTTGCCAATTACCGACTTGCCGCCGGCCTGACCATGATGGTGTTTGCCAGTTTTTCATTTGCTTATTTGCAACCGCCGCTGTACAAGGCCTTCTGCGAATGGACCGGCATCTACGATATTGGCAAAGCTGACGAATTTCGCGCTTCTTCAGTGTCAGGCAGGCCAATAACTTTGCAGTTTGATGCGAATACGCATGGCACAGGTTTGCGTTTCACGGCAATGCAGAACGCTGTGAACATACAGACGGGCGAGTTGGTGCAGGTCGATTTCCGGGTTGAGAATCTACGCAGCACCCCGGTGACGGGCCAGGCAGTTCCGAGTTACGGACCGAAACACGCTGGCGAATATGTCAAGAAACTGGATTGCTTCTGCTTTCGCCAGCAGGTATTTGCCCCTGGCGAAGTTCGTGTCTTGCCAGTCGTGTTTGCGCTGGATCGCAATTTGCCGGAGGATGTGGCGACGGTAACTCTGTCGTATACGTTTTTTGAGGTCCCTGGCGGTGCTGGTTCCGCGCAGCCGGTAGCTTCTGGCGCAAGCGTTACGGGATCAGGGGCATAGCCTGCATGCATGAAACCGACACCCACTCCCTCGCCCAAAGCAGGACTATTGCGGGTCATACGCACGGTGGCATCGGGATTGGTGGGACTGCGCGGCAGAGCCAGTCACGAAAAGGATGCGCCGTCCTTGTCACCGCTGCATATCATCGTGACTGCGGTGATTTTCATGCTGATTTTTGTGGCGACCATGGTCAGCCTGGCAACCTGGGTGGCCAGCAAGTAGCCGCTGGATTTTGCAGTAGAGATGTCGCACATATTTTAAGGGAGCCATCATGAGCAGCCATTCCGCATCGCGTTATTTCATTCCCGAGCCGTCCTACTGGCCCTTGGTCGGCTCACTTGCCTTGCTGTTGCTGGCATCCGGCGCTGTACTGACGATGAATTCAATTTCCGGCGGCGGTCTCGTCTTGCTAACCGGCTTTGCAGTGTTGCTGGTGATGCTGTTCGGCTGGTTTGGCCGCGTCATTGATGAGTCTGAAGGCGGGCATTACAACCTGCAAGTCGATCAATCGTTCCGCTGGTCAATGGGCTGGTTCATCTTTTCCGAAGTCATGTTCTTTGCCGCGTTTTTCGGCTCCCTGTTTTATGTGCGCGTGCTGTCGGTACCTGAACTGGCGAGTGCGTCACAGGAATTGCTCTGGGCGGGCTTTACCGGAAACTGGCCCAGCGCCGGGCCGGCTGCCGAGGCGGCCAAGACCGAGTTCCGTGCCATGGGCGCCACTGGCATCCCGCTGATAAATACCTTGCTGCTGCTGAGTTCAGGCGCGACGCTGACCTGGTCGCACTGGGGCATGTTGGCGAACAATCGCAAGCAGCTTATATGGGGCCTGATCCTGACCATCGCGCTGGGCCTCACGTTTATCGGCTTCCAGGCTTACGAGTATGCCGAAGCCTATTCCCATCTGAATCTGAAGATGACCACCGGCGTGTATGGCTCGACCTTTTACATGCTTACCGGCTTTCACGGTTTTCACGTCACGCTGGGCGCGACGATGTTGATCGTTATCCTGATACGCAGCATCAAGGGCCATTTCACCGCCGAGCGTCACTTCGCATTTGAGGCAGTGGCCTGGTACTGGCACTTTGTAGACGTCGTCTGGCTTGGCCTATTTGTCGTTGTCTACTGGCTTTAAGCGCGACTGCCGGGAAGGGCAGGCTGATCCAGGGGATCGCCTGCCGTTTTCTCAAGTATTGGGACTGATCCAGCCGAGCTGGTAGCCGACGAGCAGTAGCACTACCAGAGTAAACGAAAGTCCGACCCGCAGCGTCAATGCACGCACCCCGCGCTCCCGCTGGCGGCCCTGGTCAGTAAAAATGAAAAACAGCGCCCTTCCCATGCTGACAATAATCGCCAGCAGCATCAAGATCACAACAATGCGCATAGTGTTTGCTCCGGATCACCTTGCTTAAGTCGCGCAGTGTAGATCAATCAGCCTTGACTCCCGACTCAGCATCTCCACGGGCTAGCTTCTGGCGCGTCGCCCTCACGGTAGGGCTGGTGTCTGTGTGCCTTGGCATGTCGGTGTTCCAACTCTGGCGCTATGACGTCAAGGCGACACGGCATCAGCAAATGCAGGCTGCGCTAGCTGCCGCGCCACTCGCGTTGAGTGGAGTTCCGAGTGATGCTGCCGAGCTTGAACTGCGTCGAGTTGCTTTGCGCGGGCATTGGTTGAGCGAGAAAACCATCTTTCTCGACAACAAGATACTGAACAGCCGCGTCGGCTATCAGGTCTTGACGCCGCTACAACTCGAGGTCGGCGCGATGGCGGTGCTGGTTAACCGGGGTTGGGTGCTGGCGCCGCAGCTGCGCAGCGAACTGCCGACGGTAAAAACGGTGATAGAGCGCGTTGAACTCACCGGCATTGCGCGCCGTTTTGAACAGCGTGTATTCGAGCTGAAAACAGAAACCTCGCCCGGTCGCGTCTGGCAGCATGTGCGCGAGGAGGACTACCGCAAGCATTCTGGATTGAGTCCCGATCTGAAACTGCTGCCGTTCATTTTGCTGCAAACTAGTTCAGCGGACGATGGCCTGGTTCGTGACTGGGTGCCGCCCAACAATCCTTCGCTGCACCACATCGGCTATGCCGTCATGTGGTTCATTTTCGCCCTCATGGCAATTTTTTACGGATTGAAAGTATGGAAACGCAAGTAATGAATCGCGGACAGCGCACGATCTTGACCATCGCTGCAGTCTGCCTTTTGCCGCTGGCGGCGGCGCTGATGTTCCGCTTTGTGTGGACGCCGCCGGTGCAACCCAGCTTGGGTGTGCAGATCACGCCGCAGCCCTTCCCTTTTGACCAACTGCAAACCCTCGACGGCAAGCCCATGCCTCACGCCGAGGTGGCCGGCGGCTGGTTGATCGCCTATGCGGCGCCGGGTCAATGCGATCTTCCTTGTCAGCAAACCTTGTATCTGACGCGTCAGTCGCGCACCGCCCAGGGCAAGGCCAGCATGCGGGTGGATCGACTATGGGTGATTACCGATGCAGCCGTGCCGGTAAAGGATCTGCTTGCCGCCCATCCCGATCTGATCCTGGCGCGACTTGCGCCCGGCGGCGCCGTACCGCAATTGGGCGGAGCAGGCGCCGGCCCGCGCAATCTGTATCTGGTCGATCGACGTGGTCAGATGGTGATGCGTTACAGCGATAATCCGGAGCCCATGAAGTTCATCAAGGAACTCGGGCGCTTGATCAAGTTCTGAACCGGTGTTCACGCTCTTGCCTGCAAACTCGCCAAGGTACGGGCAGGATCGGTGCTTCAAGAATCACCCGCCAAGAATCACTATAGGCTTATAGTGCTTGACACTTTTCCGACTTTCAGGGAAGCTCGCACTATCGGTTCATCAATTGCGTCTATTACTTTAGTAATAGACATCGGGTAGCGATTTTCGACACGGATGGTGTCTAATTTGGGGTGGTTTTCGCGATCATGAGTGGATTGGTGACGTTTGCAGATGACGGAATCGAAGTCGCCCCGGCATCCGAGGCTGGCATGTGGAATATTTTCGTGGTCGACGACGATCCCGATGTGCATACCGCAACCGAGATTGCGCTCTCGCGAATGGTGATCAGCGGCCGCAGGATAAAGCTGCATCATGCTTACTCAGGGCAGGAGGCGCGCGTCTTTATTGATGACAATCGCGAGATCTGTTTGGTGCTGCTGGATGCTGTGATGGAAAGCACGGAAGCCGGTGTCGAGTTCGCCAAGTACGTGAGGGAAGATTTGGGCATGTCCAAGAAGCCTACGATCGTTTTGCGCAGCGGGCAGGTCGGCTTGCTGACGCCCGCGCAGGTGCGCACTCTTCCTTTTATTGATGATTTCATCGATAAAAATCAGGCGACGGTGACTGCGCTCGAAGCCTTGTTGAACCGGTATCTGCCTGCAACCGAACACTGAGTTATAAGCCCGCCCCTCTGCAAAATTACCCTCTGCACGATCAAGCCATCAGGTTGCCGTAGGTTGTTTGCCGGTAAGGGCCTTGAGGCAGACCAGCACGAACATCATGCCACCGATGATTGAGATCAAGCCGCCAAGACCCATCATGCCCATGCCAATTTGTTGCGGCAAGGTGCTGAGTACCTGTTCTGCGCCGGCAACTTTGCGCTGAACGCCATAGCCGCCGGACCAGGCTAGCCCGACAATGTGCAGCAGTTGGCCACCGCCGTAAACATAAGGCTGCCAATGTGCCATCTTTCCTGTTGCCGCACGGAAACCGAGTCGCGGTAATAGAACATAGGCCACGCCCATGAAGGCGAGCGTTACGCCCACTATCGAGCCGTGATAGTGTGCCGGAATGACGACATTCACGCCCTTGATCAGATACGCGAGAATGCCGCCGGCAGCAAACAATGTGAACGATGCCGCAAACGCCGATTTGGCTGGAGCGCGGATATGACGTAAACGCCAGATGGGCACAGCGGCGATGGCAATCAGCGGCAACATCAACGGGTGACCTAACTCCATCAGCCGGGCGAAGTACGCCACGTGCCATCCGGAACCGACCTCCGTTAGCGCGTAAATGACGGGTACTGCTAGCAGCGGGGCGGCGGCCAAGCTAAACAAGAGAGCCGCTGCACGCGGTTGAATGGGAGGGGATTGCTGCAGTTCGCAGGCCAGCCAAAACCAGGCGACGATCAGCAGCAGGGTGTGCTGAAACTGAAGTGTGTGACCGCCGCCCCAAAAGACGGCCTCCCAGTAAGCTTGTCCTTCGTAAGCCGGTGCGTGCAACAAGGAAACGCATACTGCCGCTATGGCCAGCGCGCCGGCGAGGGCCGATAGTCCGATGGCCAGACGCACA
>CAZAGR010000095.1:0-8691 GCA_964484585.1 uncultured Propionivibrio sp.
TGTGCAGGCAGGGCGCGTCGAAGCCGGTCAGCCACATGTCGCGCACGATCACGATGCGGAACGGGTCTTTGCTGTCCTTGAAGCGCGTCGCCAATTCGCGGCGGCGCAGTTTATTGCGGATGTGCGGCTGCCAGTCCGGGCCGTCATCGGCACTGCCGGTCATCACGATCTTCACCACGCACGCCTGCTTTTTCTCAGCTTCGATGTCGTCGTCTTTGGCGCTCGCCCAGTCAGGCCGAAGCTTGATGATGGCGTTGTAAAGGTCAACGCAAATACGACGGCTCATGCACACCACCATCGCCTTGCCATCCATCGCTTCCAGGCGACGCTCATAGTGCTGCACCATGTCTGCCGCGACTAGCGCGATACGTTTCGGGTCGCCAACCAAGGCCTCCAGTGCAGCCCATTTTGTTTTCAGCTTCTGTTTCTTGGCGTCTTCTTCCCCCTCGGTGATTTCATCGAACTCTTCGTCGATTCCCGGCAACGCGGCCTGATTCAGCGACAGCTTGGAAATGCGGCTCTCGTAATAAATCGGCACAGTTGCCTTGTCCGCCACTGCGCGCTGGATATCATAGATGCTGATGTAGTCGCCAAAGATCGCCCGCGTGTTGGCGTCGTTTTTCTCGATGGGCGTACCGGTGAAGCCGATGAACGATGCATTCGGCAGCGCGTCGCGCAGGTTGCGCGCGAGGCCGTCGATCAAGTCATATTGGCTGCGGTGCGCTTCATCGGCAATGACAACGACGTTCCGCCGTGGCGACAGCTGCGGCATTTTCTCGCCCTTTTCGGGCATGAATTTTTGTATCGTGGTGAACACCACCCCGCCGCTGGCCACTTGCAGCAACTCGCGCAAGCGCTCGCGGCTATCTGCCTGCACCGGCATCTGACGCAGCAGCTCGTGGCAGCGCTGGAATTGGCCGAAGAGCTGGTCGTCAAGATCATTGCGGTCAGTCAGCACGACCAGCGTCGGGTTCTGCATCGCAGGATGGCGCACCACGCGCGCGGCATAGAACAGCATGGAAAAGCTCTTGCCCGAACCCTGCGTGTGCCACACCACGCCAGCACGACGGTCGCCCGGCTTACCGCCGTGCATCCTACCCGCCCAGTAGGTGCCTTGATCCTGGCGCAGCAGATTTTCATCCGCCATCATGCCGCTCGCGCGCACCGTCTCCTCCACGGCGGCATTCACCGCGTGAAATTGGTGATAGCCCGCGATGATCTTGTGCAGTTGGTCGCTGTCCGTGTCCTCCTCGAAGACAATGAAATGCTGGAGCAGATCGAGAAAGCGTTTTGGCTCAAACACTCCCCGCACCAGCACCTCCAGCTCCAGCGCAGACTTCGGCGCATCGCCCTCGCCCTCTATCGTGCGCCAGACCTTGAACCATTCCTGATTGGCCGTGAGCGAACCGATACGCGCATTCATACCATCGGACACTACCAGCACCTCGTTGTAGTTGAACAGTCCACCGATTTGCTGCTTATAGGTTTGCAGTTGATTGAACGCTGACCAGATCGTCGCATTTTCATCCGCCGCATTCTTCAGTTCGACCACCGCCAGCGGCAGTCCGTTGATGAAAACCACGATGTCAGGCCGCCTATTATTTTGGCCTTCAATGACGGTGAACTGGTTCACCACCAGCCAGTCGTTGTTTTTGGCGTTGTCGTAATTCACCAGCCGCGCATGATCGCCTGCGATACTGCCGTCTGCGCGCCGATATTCCACCGGCACCCCATCGCGCAGCATGGCGTGAAAATTCCGATTGGTCTGTGTTGGCGAATGCGTGCCAACGCGCAACACCTTGCGCAACGCATCCTCGCGCGCCCCTTCCGGAATAGAGGGATTCAGCCGCCAGATTGCATCGCGCAAGCGGCCAACCAGCACCACGTCAGCAAACGAATCCCGCTCCGCAGCCGGCTCGCCGGGCGCCATGTGTGGCCCGTGGCCGATGGCATAGCCCAGCTCCGCGAACCAATTCAGGGCGGCGTCTTCGACGATGGATTCGTTGAACGTACTCATGATTTCGGGGTCATTGGTTTTTTTGGCCTAGGTAGTTTTTGTATCTGTTTTGCCGCCCGCTCAAAATCTGCATCCACCGGGCGCGGCTCGGAATCCAGCAAAGCGCGATAGCGGGCATACTCCAGCTCGGCCTTCGCCTTGGCGGTATCGGCGGAAATTTTCCCCACGTGATCCAGCAACTCGCGTCCCGAAATTTTCAGGAAATCATCCAGCTTCGTGATCCAGTCACGCATCGCCATCGATTTCCGCTCCAGCGCTTGCAGCTCCGCATATTCGATATAGAGATTCACGATGCGATTCAGCACCTGCAACTCATCTTCCGTGAGATAGTTTTTGGCGATGGACACATCCTCTTTCCGCACGATGCCCCCGGGGCGCGTAGTTAGCAGCCCCATGAACGGCTTCCCTGCATCAACCCGCTGATGAATGACCTCAGCGGCAGTGTGCCCGTGTGTCGCCCAGTGCATCTTATTCTGCACGGCGGCGAAAAACTGGTTGGAAATTTCCGCGTCCGGTGTGTAATCCATGCTCGTCGCATAAATATCCAGCACCTTCTGGTAAAACCGCCGCTCGGACGAGCGGATATCGCGAATACGCTCCAGCAGCTCATCGAAGTAATCCTTCTGGCCCTTGCCGGGCGGATTCTTGAGCCGCTCGTCGTCCATGGTGAAACCCTTCACCAAATACTCACTCAAGCGCGCCGTTGCCCACTGGCGGAACTGCGTGCCGCGATAGCTGCGAACGCGGAAACCGACGGCGAGAATGGCGGCCAGCCGGTAATGGCGCAAGCGGCGAGAAACCTCGCGGCTGCCCTCTGAGCGAACTTGTAAGTGATCCTTACAAGTTGCCGTCTCCTCCAGCTCGCCCTCGGCGAAGAGGGCTTTCAGATGGAGAGTCACGTTCTGCGGCGTGGTCTGGAAGAGTTCAGCAATCTGCGCCTGCGTCAGCCACAGCGTCTCATTCTCGAAGCGACACTGGATGCGTGTCCGCCCATCCTCGGTCTGGTAGAGGATGAATTCGGATTGGGGTAAGGAATCGTCGCTCATGGCATGACCTCCTTCAAATCGCAGGAGATGGCGGGCAAAACTGAAGAGCGGGCTACCCAATATGAGGAGCTGCTACTCAAATTAGGGGAGCTCAAATCCAAATTCGGGGAGCTGGATATTGAAATTCGGGGAGGTAGTCCGAAAACGTCATCCGCTGCCGGTTCGCCAGGAGCCATGTGCGGCCCGTGGGCTATGGCATAGCCCAGCTCCCCAATCTGATCGCGGTAGACGTTATTTCTTGACGAAAGCATCCCTCATCCCCATAATGCCCATACGCCGTGACTGCGCCGTTACTAGCAGGATCGTGGGAGTAATCCCCGACACGGCGCCCTTCTTTTTCACCACGCCTCCTTTGGAAACTTTACCAGGCCATAGCCCTCGATCTTCCCTGCGGGTGAGCGTCTGAACGACCCTTCGATCTGCCGAAAGTATCGTGTATCTTTCGCTCTATAGGCACGAAACACCGCACCTGCAACCATGTCCGCGAACTGCACGCCCACGCTCAGGTGGGATGGCGCGATGAACAAACCCTCAATCAGATTTTGATAGCTCGAAAAATTTGCCCTGCTTCCATCAAGAAGTTGGTGGTGCAACTCTCTCAGGCGAGCATCATCTTTCGGGCCACGGTGATCACAAACCACAATGCCGTTGACCTTCTGCCCTACGGTACGCTCCAAATCCTGCAAATAATACTGAAAACGCTCCGTGAGCTGCTTGTAGGAATACCAGTAAAGATCATCGGCATTCTTGATGTAAGACAGCTTGTATGCCAACGGCACATTCGTCGCAACGCAGATCAGGCGGATAGACTTGTATGTGCCAATCACCTCGTAGAGCTTGGTGCGCAATGCTTCTTTCTGCGCCGGACTCAAATGGCTCAGACTATGCTTCTTGCTGCCGGGCTTCTCTGGCGCAAAGTATCGCCACTTAACTTCACCTTCAATCTTGAAGTGATCCTTCAATCGCCCCAAATCCGCCGCGAGCTTAGCCCAAAAATCCTCCGGCACCACAATTCCACCAAGAACAAACAATGGGGTTTCATCCTGCTTCGCGAGTGGAGGGGGCGTTCCAGATTCGTCAACAAATAAGATTTGCATCAGATCACCTCCTCAGCCACGCATTCAAAAGTACAGAAGCACAACTCCCCGAACCAGGTCAGGGTGGCGTCTTCGACGATGGATTCGTTGATGTTCATGGCGTTGGTGGGTCGATCTGCCAATGCTCTTGATAGTCAGGGCCGTCAGACTTAGGCCGCGCATTAGGGGGGAAGATTTGGATGGTAAGCGGTATCGGGAAATCAGCCCCGATAATTGCAGCTTCACCTGGCTTCAGATTTGGAAGGAAAGAAGACGCTGAGCGGTCGATCTCCCCGCAAGCACGTTCAACCACCTCTCTGTCTCGGTCATTGGTGAGTCTATGAACTACGAGCGTTCCCATTTGGCTCAAAACTCCTTCCGTGATGTCGCGCGGACGCTGGGTTGTGAGGCAAATATTCAAGCCGTATTTGCGCCCCTCTTTGGCGATTAACTCAAACGCATCGAGCCGTGCTACGGCGTCCTCCCCACCGATTTGTCTTCCGAGAAAATTATGAGCCTCATCAACGATAATTACCACAGGTGAAGCATTGAAAGTTCCGCTTCTGGCAAGATTGAGCAGATAGCGTCCGATCACGTTCGCGACGATTTCCCGCGCTTTGAATTCGTAGGCCACCCCGCTCAAGCAAATCCTCAGCAACTTCTGCTCATTCGACACAAACGAGTCTATGTCCTTCGTGAGTGATGTATCAGACGATTTGAAGACGCACCCAAATGCGGGGGAGGCTAGGACGGCATTGATGCGCGATACCAATGACAGGCAATTTGAGAATTCACCGGATTCTTTTCCCCAACGAGACGGATCTTTGGGATCGCCATACTTTGGTCCGAAAGCCTCTGGATGAACACACTCCTCCTCAATTTGTTTCACCAGCTTGAAAACATCAAATTCTTGCCGTGGGTCATCTAGTCG
Organism: uncultured Propionivibrio sp.; assembly: GCA_964484585.1. Classification (GTDB taxonomy): domain Bacteria; phylum Pseudomonadota; class Gammaproteobacteria; order Burkholderiales; family Rhodocyclaceae; genus JADKHX01. Next base: position 5,071 of record CAZAGR010000095.1, read on the forward strand.
TTCCGATATACCAGCTTCTTTTTCTGCGGCTTCAAACGATGCCTTTGCTTGTTCTATTTTCCGAATGTATCCCTGCGGGGCAATTGATGGCTTTAGCTTCGCCACTCGGAGACTCCTGATTGCAGCCCTCATTTTTGGCCCTTGCACTTTACCTGCTGGTTCAAATAGTGCGACAAAATCCGACTCGACAAAACATGTCGGCGGCAAAGAGCGTGGTTGTGAACTTATTGCTTTCTTGACGGGATTCCCCAGATGAAGGTGGTTGACGTGTGCGCCCGAAAAGCTGCGATACTCACCCGTCGCATCCAAGAGAATGATCTTGGTTTTGAATTTTAAGCACTCCTCAATGATGCGCGCTGTAGTCCAACTTTTGCCCCCTCCGGTTGCACCAAGGATTGCACAGTGCCGCCCGAACAATTTCTCTGGCCTAATCGAGACGGCGCTTTCAAGTGCGACATCAATTGACCCTAACTTTAGTAGGACTTTGCTTTCCGGACTCCCTTCCGGCTCCATGAGACTGGGCAAGTTCGCAACAAAGTTGTGTGGAGCCGCATAAACCCGATCCCCGAGCCGGGGGTAAGACTCGACACCTGCGGTGACTCTCAGTGTATCCATTGCGACTGAACCGAGAAGTTGGATTGTTCCGACAGCGTCAAGGTCTGGTACTTTTGAGTGCGAAGCATTGACCGACCGCCTCTCGGGTTCCGGGAGGTGAATCTCCACGACTCGTCCGAGCAGAAGATTGATCTGGCCTTCAATCAGAACGAACTCTCCGACTTCGCCTTTGCCATAACGCCCACCAAGGAAATGCGCTCCGCTGGGAGAGCCGGCTTCGTTCAAGTTGAAACGCACAGCCTGCGCGGAAACAGAAGACAATACCCCAATGAATAGCTCCGGACGTAGCAGGCCGCGAGGGAAGGCATCTTCGATTCTAGACGTTGCGCTCATTTTGAACCGGCCATTTGTTTGATGTCCCGCGTGAGTCGTTGCGCAGGGGTCAGAGATTTCAAGTCGGGTATCATTTCAGCGAAATCGCCGAAGGTGGCATTGATCAGCCAGACATCCTCACCTTGGTTAGCGAGGTTGAACAATGACTCCCAATACTTGTTTTTCTCTGGCGGACGCGCCGTGAGGTCGTCGGCAGATGGGTTGACGATAATTAATCGTAGATGTGGATTCGTCCGAATGGCGGCAAAAATCGGCTCTGATAAATGGTCGTCATTGAAGCCAAAGCCAATAACAATGAGACAAGTATTTGGCTCCCGGAGCACCGAAAAATAGTTGGAAATTAATTCAAGATGGGGTTGGACGTAGGATTGCTGATACTTCCCTTTTGCCGGATAAATCAGGCAAGCATCTTCCGGTTTTGGATTGGCGACAACTTCAATATCTCCACCCGGAGCTCTCGACCAGTTGACTGAGCCGTGAAGCTTGTACAGGTGAAATACTCCTTCCAACGGTGTGCCCACGTCGTCGCCTGTGGTTGGTCGGCGAACAATGTCATATAAAAAGAAACGCGGATCAAAGTGCCGAGGCTGCGTGAAGGAAAACCCGTCCAGCGCAACCAACCCCTGCCTTCCTGCCGCAGTTTCAAAGCAAAGATCGTAGTTGGTGGTAAATAGTTTTAGCCTCGAATCGCGAACCCGCCGACGTGAAAGCCGGTGAATAAATGTTCGGTGAGCCGCTAATTGTTTCTCGTCAGCCGGGGCGAGAAACTCAGAACACTTTTCGAGAATAACTTTCTTCGATGCCGTGATGAATTTTGTTACATCGGCACTTTCCTTCACCTGAAGGAACGCCTCACAACGGGAAAGCAACGCTTCAATGTTTTCCTTTTCAATTGCCACGACGTAACCAACCTCAGTAATCACTTTCGCAGCAGCCTGCGCCACTGTGCGTGCCTCATCCCCAGTTTCCGGATTAGAATTCACGCAATAGTCCCACAACGCCCGCATTGAGGGGCCTTTGGTAACGGGGCCGAGTGACGTTCCACTTCCAGCAACCACCACTACGTGCTGCATCTGGAGGGATGAAAGCAGGAACGCCTTAAGTTCCTCTTTAGCCGCCTTTGCCGCTGCAACAAGATTCTGTTTCTCTTCTGGAGTAACTCCAGGTGCAATCTCAGGCCTAAGTTCCTTCCATGTTAAAGAGTCTGGTCCGAAGAACATCGGTATGCCGGAGGTCGTCTTTACTGTTGGCGTGGTTGGTGTGCTCATAATTTTTCCGGTCAGTTAATGCTCAACTCCCCGCTCAACAGCTTCGGCAGCAGTGCTTCGCGCAGGGTCGAGAGGGTGCGGGATTGGTGGGTGTTTGCTAGAATTTTTTCAAAGAGCGGGCTGACGCTAGAGTGGTAAGCACGGATGATGGCATGGGACGGATTGATAACTTGGAGCGTCTCAAACCTGCCCTTGCTAAAGTTTGCCAAAACAGAACCGCCACTTCCACTTGAGGCAATTTCCGCTCCAAGGCCGGTCATTACCCAATACCAAAAATAGCTTTCGTCGTGTTGATGAGGGACGACCGAATTGATCTGTTGGTTTGTCTGCGAGTTCTCCGACGTGATTACAACCAAACCGGGAGTCGCTATGCAACTCACGCAGATACTTCCGGGAGGGAGTGTCTTGTTCGCCTGTGAATCAGCGCCAGCGTGCGACAACTTGCGGCTAGTCGATGCAGCGAAAACATTGCCGTGCATATCAGGAATTGTGATGAATGGAATGTCATTACCGTAGTAGTCAGAGACTGCTGTAGATGGCGTTTTGCCGCACACCACGTTTCCGATCTCTCCGACAGTTTTTACTTCCCACCCCTTTGGGATATGGCCAAGCGTTGAGTCTTGGAAGGTGACGGGGAACAGTGCGGCGGTGGCGGCGTCGAGGCCAGCGGGTTTGCGGCCATCGAGTTTGGCGCGGACGGGATCGAAATCTACGAACCAGCTCTGGAACAATGCCCGCGCCATCGCTTCCAGCGTCGCGTTCATCCGCCGGTTCAACTCGATCTTGTCGTCCAGCGTGCCGAGAATGTGCGCGATAGCTTTTTGTTCGGGGAGTGGTGGAAGCGGAAGTTCAAGCGAGGCAACTTCGTCAAAAGTAATTTGTGGAAAGGTGCCAGAACGCGATTCTGCGAGATGCTGAAGCCAACTTGAAATCTCTTTGCTTGTCAGATACTGGTATAGAAATTTCGGGAACACTCGATCTTTGCGCGCCCGTATTACCATCAACTTTGTCGAGACAACGTAGTCATCTGCATCCTCTTCCACGAAAGCCCAACGCCCATTTGCGGGCCTAATCTCGCTGAAGAGGATGTCATCCTTCCGAATTGACTTCTTAGCTTGCCCCGGCCAATTCTTCACAGCGGAGTATGTGCGGTGAAGAACCTTACCGTGCAAAATATCGGACGTGTTTAGAAAGATGAGCTGCTCTTTTCCAAACTTGTGAGTTTCTGAAACGGAGACCGCTAAATCACCAACCCTCGTAATTGGATAATCACCCGCCATACCCAAGCCTCCGTAGGTTGGGTTAGCGGCTTCTTGGTTCGACAGGCTCACCACCGACGGACGTAACCCAACATCACCATGCGCCGATGCGTTGCTCGTTGGGTTACGCCCAGCCGGGCTAACCC
>CAZAGR010000096.1:0-8687 GCA_964484585.1 uncultured Propionivibrio sp.
CCCGATTGCCCCGGCCGTGGTCGCCCGCTCGGCCACCGAAGCCATGGTGCTGGCAGAAGAGATCGGCTTGCCGGTGGTGATGAAACTCGTTTCACCGCAAATTACACAAAAATCGGACATTGGCGGCGTGCGGCTAAACCTCGAAAAGCTGACCGACGTTCGCGACACCTATCTCGCCATCTCGGAGGAAGCGGCCCGCAAGCGTCCGGATGCCCTGATCCATGGGGTTTCCATCGAGCCGATGATACGGAAGCCCAACGGCAGGCAGCTGATCGTCGGCATGAGCCGTGACGTCATTTTCGGGCCAACCATCTATGTCGGTCCCAGCAGCGACCGCGATTCAGCCAAAAATAAGCGGGATTGCGCGGTCGCCCTGCCGCCGCTCAATCTATTTTTGGCAAAGGATCTGCTGCGCACCATTCGCATCAAAGCAAACCTTGATGAATTTGGCAGCATGCCGCCAGTGGACCTGGTTGCCTTGCAGTCATTACTGCTGCGCGTCTCCGAAATGGTTTGCGAGCTACCCTGGATCCGCGACATGGAAATCAGCCCGCTGATCGTCGACGAATCCGGAGCAGTCGCCGTCGGCGCACGGATTGCCATCGAGAACCCCCCCCTGACCGCCCGGCAATACGATCATATGGCGATCCATCCCTACCCGCTGCATCTGGTCACGCGTTTTCAAACGACCGAAGGCGAATCGATCACCGTACGTCCAATCCGTCCCGAAGACGCAGCGCTGGAGCAGGACTTCCTGAAGTCGCTGTCATCAGAGTCGCGGTACTACCGTTTCATGAATTCGATACGCGAGTTTTCGCCATCGCAACTGGCTCGCCTGACCCAGATCGACTACGACCGCGAAATGGCGTTCATTGCCGAAATTGAGAAGGATGGCGCGAAAATCGAGCTCGGCGTCGCCCGTTATGCCACCAATCCTGATGGTGAATCCTGCGAGTTCGCCATTGTCATCGCGGACGATTGGCACGGCAGGGGCCTGGCACGGCGCCTTATGGCGGCGTTGATCGATTCAGCCTGCGACAACGGGCTCAAATGGATCAACGGCGACATTCTCACGGAAAATTCTCATATGCTGAATTTCGTCACCAGCCTGGGCTTTGCCATATCCGCCCATCCTGAGGATCCGGGTTTGCGTCGCGCCGTCCTGACACTGAATTGAATTCCCTCGAGTCTCAACGTTGCCCCTGGTGCGGCAGCGATCCACTCTATGTCCAGTATCACGACACGGAATGGGGAGTGCCTTGCCATGACGAACAGACCCTGTTCGAGTTTCTCGTTCTCGAAGCGGCGCAAGCCGGTCTGTCGTGGATAACGGTGCTGAGAAAGAGAGAAAATTATCGCCGCGCGCTCAGCGGTTTCGATGTCAGGCAGATCGCCCGCTACGATGACGCTGACGTGGCCCGCCTGCTCGCCGACGCCGGAATCATACGCAACCGATTGAAAATTGAATCGACAATCAACAATGCCCGCGTTGTCTGCGATTTGCATGAGGCCGGGCACTCTCTGGATCAGATTTTCTGGGAGTTTGTCGGCGGGACTCCCGTAATCAACCACTGGCGAAGCATGGATCAGGTACCCGCGATCACGCCGGCGGCAGAAGCCTTGTCCAAGGAACTGAAACGGCGCGGCTTTCGTTTCGTCGGTCCCACAGTGATCTATGCGCATATGCAGGCGACCGGCATGGTGAATGATCATTTGCTAGCTTGCCCACGGCACGCCCCGCTCAGCTAATTTTCACGGCACGCGCAACTCGGTGCGCCAAACCGGTAACATTCCCCTCGCCGTCCCGCCATCCGCAACGGCGAGGAGGGCGTCTTTTGCTCGACCGCATTGTTGCGCAGTTGCTTCACCAGCGCCGACTTTTTCAAGCCACCATCACAACGGCTCGGCCCGACACAAAAAATTCAGGAGAATAAATGTTCAACGACAAAGTGGCCGTCGTCACTGGCGCCGGTTCGGGGATTGGACGGGCACTCGCCCTGCAACTGGCGGAAGCGGGTGCAAAACTCGCGTTGTCCGACCTCAATCGACCCGCACTGGACGAAACGCTTGGCATGCTCTCCGGCAAGCACAAGTCCAGCGCACGCGGCTATACGTTGGATGTCTCCTCCTGCGACGCCGTGTTTGCCCACGCCGACGAGGTCAAGCGCGACTTTGGTACGGCGCATTTTCTGTTCAACAATGCCGGCGTATCGATCGTCGGCACCGTCGCCCACATGTCCATCAAGGAATTTGAATGGCAGTTGGGAATCAACATGTGGGGAGTCCTCTATGGTACCAAGGCCTTCCTGCCGATGATGCTGGAGCAGCGCGACGGCTGCATCGTCAATATCTCCAGCATTTTCGGCCTGATCTCGTATCCGCTGCAGGGCGCCTACAACATGTCGAAGTTTGCCGTGCGCGGACTGACGGAATGTTTATGGAGTGAACTTGAAGGCACCGGCGTTCGCGCAGTCAGCGTCCATCCGGGCGGCATCGCAACCAATATCGGCAAGGTCGCCCGCCGCTGCGAGGCCGCCGGCGCCGAGGAGGCGATCGTCGACGGGATGATGGAAAAAGTACTGATAACGCCACCCGCCGATTGCGCCGCCGACATCATCCGTGGTGTACGCAATGGCAACAAGCGTGTGATCACAGGAAGCAAATCGACCACGGTTTTCTGGATGTCGCGTCTGTTCCCCAACAGCTATCCCGCGCTGCTCAAACTGCTTCGATAACCACGCCTGCCCGCCAAGCAAACATTTACTTCAACGGGAACATCACCATGAATTACACAACATTGGCCACCCAGCTCGACGACGGCATCCTGACCCTGACCTTGAATCGTCCCGAACAGATGAATTCCTTTACCGTCGAAATGGCGCATGAACTGGTCGATTTCTATACCAGCGCCAGCGCCGATGATGCCGTGCGCGCGATCATCGTCACCGGAGCCGGTCGCGCTTTTTGCGCGGGCATGGACTTGAGCCGTCCCGGCAATGTCTTCGGCCTCAACGAGGATCTGCAGCCAACGATGGAGGACATGAAGGGCCGCCTGGACGATCCCGAGATCATCAACGGCGTCCGCGACACCGGCGGCATGATCTCGCTGGCAGCATTCAACTGCACCAAGCCGATCATCGGTGCCATCAATGGCGCGGCGGTGGGTATCGGCGCGACGATGACGCTGCCGATGGACGTGCGTCTGGCGTCGGACAAAGCCCGCATCGGCTTTGTCTTTGGCCGCATCGGCATCGTCCCCGAAGCATGCTCGAGCTGGTTCCTGCCTCGCATCGTGGGCATCTCGCAAGCCCTCGAATGGACCTATTGCGCGGACATTCTCGACCCCGAGGAAGCGCTGCGTGGCCGCTTGATCAAGGCGATTGTGCCGCACGATCAACTGTTGGTCGAGGCACACAAATTGGCGCACAAGATGACCGACCACCGCTCGCCAGTCGCCACGGCGTTAACGCGGCAAATGCTGTATCGAAACTCAGCCCAGCCGCATCCATTGGCCGCCCATCAGGTCGACTCGCTCGGGGTTTTCTACACCAGCCTAGCCGACGGCAAGGAAGGCGTGCAGGCATTTCTTGAAAAACGTCCCGCCGAATTTCGCACGAAAGTCTCGACCGATATGCCGGACTTTTACCCGTGGTGGTAGTTCAACCCGCAACGCTTCAGGAGATTCTTTAATGGACCTGATTTACCTGCTACTCGCAACGATCCTGGTCATGATCGGAGCGCTGCTGGCTTTCGACCGGCTTATGCCCGCCACCGCAACACACGCCGGTTTGATGCTTGAACGCAGGCGCTCAGGCATGTCCGAACGCAAAGCTGACATTCCCGGCTTCACAATGCCTTATCTTGATGGCGGTAGCGGCGACGTTCCGCTGCTCCTTATTCACGGATTTGGCGCCAACAAGGACAATTTCACACGCATGGCTGGATTTCTCACGCCGCACTTTCGCGTCATTTGTCCCGATCTTCCCGGCTTCGGCGACGCCACCCGCGACGCCAGTGCCCGCTATGGCATTGCCGATCAAGTCACGCGTTTGCATGCATTTCTTCAGCAGTTAGGTATCGACAAGTTACATATCGGCGGCAATTCGATGGGCGGCTATATTGCCGCGCAGTTTGCGGCCACTTATCCGGATCTCGTCGTCAGCGCCTGGCTGATTGATCCGGCCGGCACAGCGGCGGCCAACGAATCAGCGATTATCAAGAACTATCTGGCATCCGGCGAAATGCCGCTGCTCGTTGCCACAGAGGCCGACTTCGCGCCATTACTAGCGTCGGTCATGGCGAAGCCACCGTTCATGCCATACTCCGTGCGCACTACATTCGCCCGCCGTGCCGTGAGTGACTACCCCTTGCACAAACAGATTTTGACGCAATTCGCAGCTGATTCACCGTTGCTAGAAATCCTCTATGAACGCATTGAGACACCGGCCCTGATCGTTTGGGGAACGGAGGACAAGATCCTGCATCCCGACGGCGCGACGACGCTGAATCGACTTTTTCCGAACAGCAAAGTAAAACTGATGCTGGGCATCGGTCACTTACCAATGCTGGAATCACCCAAAGCCACCGCGATGGATTACCTGGCATTCCGCCAGAGCCACAGCTGAGAGTTCGTGGCGGCCCTCTACGACCTGAAAACGGAACACTGAACACTAACCAAGGAGCGAGCAATGAGTGCAAGCCTGAACCGCCAATGGCGTTTGAAAACCCGTCCAGTCGGTCTGATCAAGCCCGAGGATTTCGAGTTACATACTGAATCCATTCCCGCGCTGGTCGACGGTCAGTTGCTGATTCGAACTGTTCATCTGTCCCTCGATCCGGCCATGCGCGGCTGGTTGATTGATCGCCCATCCTACGTCCCTCCGGTGCAGATCGGCGAAGTCATGCGCGGGCTCGCCGTTGGCGTGGTCGAATCTTCCAAAAACCCTGATTTTGTTGCGGGCGATGTCGTGCAAGGAATGTTCGGCTGGCAGGAACACATCATTTCGAAGGGTACGGGAGTGACCAAACTGCCGCCGAGCCCCTTGCCCCTAAGTGCAAATCTCGGCCTGTTTGGCCTGGCCGGCATGACCTCTTACTTCGGACTCCTTGAAGTCACGCACCCAAAAGCCGGCGAAACATTGCTGGTCTCCGGCGCGGCAGGCTCGGTCGGGTCACTGGTCGGACAGATCGGCAAGATCAAGGGTCTGCGGGTCGTCGGTATCGCTGGTAGTGACGAAAAATGCGACTGGCTGGTCAAGGAACTGGGCTTTGATGCGGCAGTGAACTACAAGTCCGGCGACCTCTACGCCCAACTCAAGGCAGCATGCCCGCAAGGCGTTGACGTGTATTTTGAAAATGTCGGCGGCGAAATCCTGGACACCGCTATGTCCGTCATGAACACCTTCGGCCGCATTTCTGTCTGCGGCCTGATCAGCATGTACAACGCCACTGACAAGGTACCGGGACCTTACAACTTTGCCATGGTGATTGCGAAACGTCTGCGTATCCAAGGCTTCATTGCCACCGACTACAGCAGCCGCGTCATGGAAATGGTCAGCGATTATGCCGGGTGGTACGCCGCCGGCAAGCTCAAGTACCGTGTGGATATCGAACAGGGGCTGGAGGCCGCACCGGCAGCAATCAACAAGCTGTTCACCGGAGAGAACAGTGGCAAATTGATCGTGCAACTATCGCCCGAGCCTTGATTTTTTGAACGCTAGCTTCAGGACAACATAACGCCGGCGAGTATTGATGATTGGCCCCGGTATCTCGATTAAAGACTGCCGGCCGAACATCGATAAGCTCGCTAGCGCTCCCGCGAAGCCTGCAGTGGAAACTGAGTGCAACCGAGTTGTGTCGATATGTCGCGACTTGCCGCGGTGAGCAAGGCAACCAACTCGGGAGCCTTGGTTTCATCGTAACGGAAGCTGGGAAATGAAATGCTCATGCCGGCTACCGGCTGGGCCAGTCGGTCAAAAATTGGTATGCCAAGGCAGCGAATATGATCGTCAAACTCCTCGCGGTCTTCACCGAAGCCTTGCGCCTTCACTCGCTCTAACTCGGCAAGGAACTCATCGCGCTGTACGATAGTCTTTTCGCGAAACCGCTGAAATTCAGCTCCCGCGAGAATTCGATCGCGGCGTTCCGGTTGCTCCCAGGCCATCAGCACTTTGCCAATCGCTGTGCAGTGAAGGGGTGCGCGTCGCCCAATTCGTGAATACATGCCCAGCGTGTGGCGCGAATCGATTTTGTGAACGTAGATGATTTCACTGTCAATTAGCGTGCCGAGATGCACCGTCTCGCCGGTTCGATCGGCCAAAAGCTGCATATGCGGTCGTGCAAGTTCAACCAGATCCGGGAACTGCAAGGCCTTGGCACCCAGTTCGAACATCTTCATGGTCAGGCCGTAGCGCTCGGAGTCAGCTTCCTGACGCACATAGCCCAGCGTCTTCATCGTCTGCAAGAAACGATACACCGTTGCCTTTGGCATCGCCAGCCGTATAGAGATTTCGGAAATACCCAACTCGCTGTGCTCGCCCAATGCTTGCAGCACGGCAAACACCTTGAGTACGGCCGCAACCGATTCGGGCTGCCGGGATTCGCTGTAGTCGTCTTCCATATGTTTTGTTTTCTTCGGCACGCTGTTTCAAACTATTTGAATTTTGATCGTTTCGGTCCAGATACTCAAGCGCTATGAGCGACATTTCATTGCAATCTCCCCGTGCCGGCGTTCTCTCTAACACGCTTTACAAGGATGTCGATCCCATCCAGGGGTAATCGATACGGTGGCGTCCAGCCGACCGCGCTGGTAATTTCGACTTCGGGATTTGCCGCTCGAAGCTCGGTGAGCAACTCTATCGGCTGTTGATTTTGGACGGATCCGCGATCGACAAATGTGGTGCCACCCCACCAACGCACTAGTTTGCGGGGTTGAATACCGGAGCTCGTCTCCCATGCATTGGCTTCACTGATGATTCGCGAGCCTAGTCCGACCCCGATCGAATAGCCAAACGGATACGTCGCCCGCTCATCACCCACATAAAGATTATTGGCAACATGCACTTGACCCCAACGGACGCGGGGCGCCCGTTCCTTGACGTTCTCCCACACGTTGTGATGAAAGGTGACCTTTAAAGTGCCATCATCGGGGGCCTTGTCACCGCCGCCGACCAGAGATGTCTTGTCGTGGTCGCGAAAGACATTCCATGACACCGTAACGAAATTCGACTGATGTGTGATGTCGAGCAAGCCGTCATGACGTTGTACCTTGCGGCCGAAAATGTTTTCGGCAGTTGAATCCGGATACTCGCTATCGCTGAAACTACAATGATCGATCCAGACATGCGTGGAACCACGCACGCTGATGCTGTCGTATGCTGAGTTCCATTCCCCCTGAGCACCGTCCTTCGGATCCCACGCCGGAAAATGATCCAGCACATCAACGAAATTGAGATTTCGCACGATGACGTTGTCGACACGCTCAATCAGCAGCATGCCACCCGCGAGAGTTGCATCCTTGCCAATACCTAGCAGCGTGGTATTGCCGGTGACATGGATCGCAATGTAAGCGTCCTGCCGCTTGGCGGAACGACGACGGGCTTCCTCGAGAGGACCTGACAGCGGCTGACGCCCCCAAACCGCAGGGTCGTACTGGCGCACATACGCTGCAAAGTCAAACTCGGGATCGCGAAAATCGCCCTCGCCAAGTCTGCGGCCGGATGCATCGGCATCAAGATTGATGCGGCCATGGACGCGAATGATTTTCGGTGTGTTGTGCAACGTGAGCGCGTTGATGAGTTCGTCCCGCGTTCGCACATCGAACACCGCCGTTGCGCCAGCGCCGACTCCTCCGTTTGTGCCGCCGCTCATGGCGCCCCAGCCATCGTCTGCCGCCAAGCTTTCACGCTCGGCGGCGGGAACCTGAATTGTGCGAAATTCGAGGAAGCGGTTAGCGGCGGGACCGGTGCCGGCAAATGGGCGACGCGAAGTCGAGGGACCCCAGTGCCCGAGATGCGCGCCAAGAATACTATCGCGAATGAGTGCCTGTCCATTGGGCGAGTGCCCGGCTTGCCACGCACCATGTGCGACGCCGTGATCCCAAGCACGTCCAAGCGAGATGCTGGCGGGTCTAAGTCCCGCCTCACCGATAAACCGGCTATTGCTCACCAGAAAGCCAAGCACCTGATCGTGGGCAGTGCTTGGTGCCAACACATGACCGCCGTTGCCCGAGGCGCGGCGACCGGCGCGGCTGACGATGGTGCTTGCAGCAATAACCAGCGTGGCATTGCCGAAAATGAAATCCACGTCCCCCGCAATTTCGCTGTTCCGCACAAATACTCGTCCCGGTCCGCGTAGCTTGCGCACATAAAAAGTGTCCTGATACCCACGCAGCACGACATTCTCGAGTTGTATTTGGTCGCCTTCAGTCAGTAGCGCAACGGCCTGTGCACCGCCGCTCTCGCCGGCCCCCGGCGGATAATTCTGACCGGCCCGGACCGAATCCATAGCCGTGTTGGTCACCGTGAGATCGACTAACTGAACGTCGTCACTGGCGATCGCCAGGGTCGCGCTGCCGGCAGTACCCACGATGCCGGATGCCGGATCGGAAACACAGGGATTTGCGCTGGTTCGAGCGGATTGTTTTGCTTCGCCATTGTAATGATTGCCCGAGATCACCGCGGCAGTCG
>CAZAGR010000097.1:0-8597 GCA_964484585.1 uncultured Propionivibrio sp.
CCCAAGTCATCCAATTCGACCCCGCTTCAGGCTCATACCTGAATTGGAAAATACTGCAAAAACTCGAATTTGCTGAGGTGCAACAAGGGCTTAGCGGCGACGCACGAGAAACAATTGAAACTTGATTATTTAATAAAATCAATATAAATAGAGCGTATAGCGAAAGTGATTTAAGAGGAGTTTCGCACCATTTGGGGCGCTGATTGGCTGCTTGCACGACGCCGAATCGCAGCGTAGTATTACGATTGTTATAACTTCAATAAGGAAGCGCCATGCACTTCACCTTAAAACTCACGCAAATCGGCAATTCACTTGGCGTCATCCTGCCCAAGGAGGCGCTGGCTGCGTTGAAACTTGATAGGGGGGACAGCCTGCATCTCACCGAGACGCCCGAAGGATTTCAGGTCACACCCTATGATCCGACGCTGGCCGATCAACTCGATCAGGGCCGCGACTTCATGCACGAGTTCCGCGACACCTTTCACGCGCTGGCGAAATGAGCGCGGTCGCGCGCTGGATAGACAAACGGGCCTTGCTGTTGTTGCACGGCGAAAGCCTCGCCGAACATGGCGGCTTGACCGGCTTGCGCGATGAAGGCTTACTCGATTCGGCACTGGCGCGGCCGCTGAATCTTGCCGTCTACGGTATGCCTGACATAGCCGAACTAGCCGCCAGCTACGGCGTCGGCCTGGCGAAAAACCATCCCTTTACCGATGGCAACAAGCGCGTTGCCTTCCTCGCCGTCGGTTTGTTTCTGGCGCTCAACGGCTACCGGCTCAAGACCTCGCCGCTCGATGCCACGCAAACCATGCTCAATGTCGCCGCTGGCGAAATTACAGAGACAGATTTCGCCGCCTGGTTGCGCGCGCATGTGGTCGCGCGCTGAGCGCCGTCCCGCCAGCGCCGATTTTTACGCTAACTATTGGTCGCGATCAGCCATTTTTTCGCCTAGACGCACTGACTTTTCCGGCGCCCACGCGGAATTGAACTGCAGTTTATCGTTCGGGAACAGCAGCACCACGGTTGATCCGAGCAGAAAACGCCCCATTTCGTCGCCCTGCCGAAACGTAATCTGCTGATCGTGATAGCTCCAATCGCGCACCTGGCCAGGTCGTGGTGGATTGACCACGCCATGCCACGTAGTCGCCATGCTGCCGACAATGGTGGCGCCGACCAGAGCCAAAACAAAGGGACCGCGTTCCGATTCGAAGACGCAGACTACACGCTCATTGCGCGCAAACAGGCCCGGAACACCGCGCGCCGTGGCGGGATTCACGGAGAACAATTCACCCGGCACGTGGATCATTCGCAATAGCCGACCCGCGCAGGGCATGTGAATCCGGTGATAGTCCTTGGGGCTAAGATAAATCGTCGCAAACGTGCCGTCTTGAAACTGCGCTGCCAGCGCCGCATCACCGCCAACCAAGGCAGTGGTCGAATAACTGTGCCCCTTGGCCTGGAAAAGCTGATCATGTTCGATCGATCCAAACTGACTGATCGCGCCATCAACCGGACAGATCAGGCTCGCGCCTGAAAGAGGGCGTGCGCCAAGCCTTAGCGGACGGGTAAAAAACTCGTTGAATGTGAAATAGCTCGTGATATCCGGATTCGCCGCTTCATGCATGTTCACACCGTACTTGCCAACGAACCAGCGGATGACGCGCGTGGTCAATGCGCCGGCTTGAGCGGAGGCGAATTTCCCCGCTAAAACGGTCATCAGGCGCTTGGGCAGCAGGTATTGCAACAGGACAAAGAGACGATCAGGCACAGTTAGCTACCAAGGAGGCAATAGTCAGGAATTATAGAGGCGCGAAAAAGTCGGTGGTGGCGGGACGGCATCAGAGGAGCCGCGAAGATGGAGTTGCCCGTCGACTACGTCACGTCAACGCACGCTATCATCGAGATATGTCTCCGCACCTGATTACTCTATTTCTCCTGCTCTCGGCGGCCGTCGGCGGAGTGACTCTGGCGCGACGTTACCACCTGCCACCCGTACTTTCATATTTACTCATTGGCATCGCTGTCGGCCCGCATGGACTGGCCCTTCTTCCCGAAAATGCGGAAGTGCATACACTGGCCGAGTTTGGCATTGTTTTTCTGATGTTTTCGGTGGGACTTGAATTCAGCTTGCAACACCTGCATGCCATGCGAACGCTGGTGTTTGGATTCGGCTCCGCGCAACTTCTGCTGACTACACTCGGCGCTGGCATGGTCACGTGGCTAGGCTTCGGACAGGGATGGCGTAGCGGAATTGCCGTTGGCGTCGCAGTCGCGATGTCATCGACCGCCATTGTCGCCCGCATGTTGTCCGAGCGTTTTGAGCTGCAGTCACGTTCTGGGCGGCAAACTATGGGCGTGTTGCTGTTTCAGGATTTGGCGGTAGTGCCTTGCTTGATCCTGCTGCCTGCACTGGCTGGACCGGGCGACGAGTTGGCAAGCTCACTGATTGTCGCTACTGCGCAAGCCGCGGCGTTGCTTTTTCTGCTGATATGGGTAGGGCAACGCATGATGCGCCGTCTCTACGACAGCGTCGCCCATCATCGCTCGGAAGAGCTGTTTGTCCTCACTACATTGTGGATCGTCGTCGGACTATCGCTGGCCACCGGCTACTTCGGCCTCTCGCTGGCGCTCGGCGCATTTGTCGGCGGCATGCTCATTTCAGAGACGGCATATCGCCACCAGGTCGAAGCCGACATTCGGCCCTTCCGCGACATCCTGCTCGGTTTCTTTTTCATCACCATTGGCATGATGCTCGATATCGAGTTCGCGCTCGGTCATGTGGGCGAACTAGCCCTCGCGGTCGTACTGCTGATAGGCGGCAAGGCAATTGTTGTGCTACTGCTTACGGTAGCCGCCCGCAATTCGCCGGAGACCGCGCTGCGCACGACCGCCCAACTGGCGCAAGCCGGCGAATTGGGCCTTGTCCTGATCGAGCTCACTCACCAGCTCAAGCTGATCAGCAGCGACGCTTTTCAGCTGACTCTCTCGGCCATGTTGCTGTCAATGTTCATCGCCCCGTTTATGATCGAGCGCGCTGCGCGTTATGCTGGACAACTAAGTCGTCGCGACTGGGCGGTCAAGGCAAAATCGATCCACGATATCGCCACCAAAAGCTTTGGTCTTGAAGGTCATGTCATTATTTGCGGGTATGGCCGCACCGGAGCACACATCGGCAACTTTCTCGCCGCCGAAAATATACCTTTTCTAGCGCTGGACATTGACCCGCAAAGGATCAAGCGTGCAGTCGCCGCTGGCGGTGCAGTGGTTTACGGCAACGCCGATCGAATAGAAGTATTGCAGGCGGCAGGGCTTAAGCGCGCCCGCGGCGTCAGCATTGCCTACCCCGATACGCGTTCGGCCGAACGCGTCATCCATGCCATTCGACGACTGCGCCACGATATTCCCATCATTGTGCGCGCCGCCGACGAAATCGACGTCAGCCACCTCAAGGCCGCCGGCGCCACCGAAGTCATTCCTGAAGTATTTGAAGGCGGTTTATTGATCGCCGCGGAAACACTAGGTCAAATCGGCATTCCTTTCGAGCGCGCCATGGTGCACGTACGCGATGCCCGCACCGCGCTGCGGGCGAACTCGCCAACTCATAAATAAGTCGGCGCTGATGAAACAACTGCGCTACAAGGCGGTTGAGCAAAACGGTTGCTCTCCTCGCCGCAGCGGATGGCGACACGGGCATACATGGGACAAAACAGCCTTTGACGGCCGGCTTGCATCACCGTATAATGTGCGGTTCGTTTGTAATATCCATTTGGAGTCCATCATGTACGCGGTCATAAAAACCGGTGGCAAGCAATATCGTGTCACGTCAGGTGAAAAAATTAAAGTAGAACAGATACCGGCTGATGTGGGCACAGAAATCACTATCGATCAAGTACTTATGGTCGGCGAGGGCGAATCGGTCAAGATCGGCGCTCCCATGCTGATCGGTGCCAAAGTCACCGCAACAGTGATCTCGCAAGGCCGACATGCCAAGGTAAAGATTTTCAAGATGCGCCGACGCAAGCATTATCAAAAGCACCAAGGCCATCGCCAAAACTTTACTGAAATTGAAATCGGCGCGATTGCGGCCTGATCTGAAGGAGTTTCAACATGGCACATAAAAAAGCAGGCGGGAGCTCACGCAACGGGCGCGATTCAGAGTCGAAACGACTGGGCGTCAAGCGCTACGGCGGCCAGCTGGTTTCAGCTGGGAGCATCATCGTGCGACAGCGCGGTACTGAATTCCACCCCGGCGATAACGTCGGCATGGGCAAGGATCACACCTTGTTTGCTAAAACCGAAGGAACAGTGTTGTTCGCGGTAAAGGGTGCAAACCGACGCCGCGTTGTTAGCATCGTTGTTCCTGCGGTTTCTTCTTAGGTTTCCGCTTTGGACAAGAAAGCCCTATCGTAACGGTAGGGCTTTCTTGCTTTCTACTCTATGAAATTTTTTGACGAGGCTCGAATTGAAGCCTTTGCTGGCGACGGCGGGAATGGCGCGTCCTCATTTAGGCGCGAGAAATTTATCCCATTCGGCGGCCCCGATGGTGGCGATGGTGGTCGTGGCGGCAGTATTTGGGCTGTCGCTGACTGCAACCTCAATACATTGATCGATTTCCGTTATACGCGGGCCTTTCGGGCTCAAAAGGGAGGTCAAGGGCGCGGTTCCGATTGCTATGGCAAGGGCGGCGATGATCTAGATCTGCGTATGCCTGTAGGAACCGTCATCTCCGACAATGTCAGCGGCGAACTGATCGCGGACCTGGACGTTGACGGCAAACGCATGTTGATAGCGCGCGGGGGCAAGGGGGGCCTGGGTAATTTGCACTTCAAATCAAGCACCAATCGCGCACCAAGACAATGCACGCCAGGTGAGCCTGGGGAAATTCGCGAGCTAAAGCTAGAGTTAAAAGTGCTGGCCGATGTCGGTCTGCTTGGTCTGCCAAACGCAGGAAAGTCCACCTTCATTCGCTCCGTCTCGGCCGCCAAGCCAAAGGTGGCCGACTATCCTTTCACTACCTTGCACCCAAATCTCGGTGTCGTGCGCGTTGACCACGACCGCAGTTTTGTCATCGCAGATATTCCGGGATTGATAGAGGGTGCTGCCGAGGGAGCCGGGCTTGGTCACCGATTTCTGAAGCACCTCCAAAGGACAGGCCTTTTGTTGCATCTGGTTGATGTCGCGCCGTTCGACTCGAATGTCGATCCAGCTGCGGGTGCAAAGTCGATACTTGCCGAACTCGATAAATACGATCCAGCGCTTTTTGCAAAGCCACGGTGGCTACTTATCAATAAGATTGATCTCGTTCCGGAAGATGAGCGCGAGAATCGTGTTGCGGCCCTTATAGAGAGTTACCAACCGGAAAAATATTTCGTAATTTCTGCAATCGATGGATCCGGATGCCGCGAAGTATGCTTTGCTGTCATGAAACACATGGAAGAGCTTCGAGAGAATGCGAAAGCGAATCTCTGAAGCCAAGCGGCTCGTCGTAAAAGTTGGCAGTGCACTTGTAACCGACAACGGTAAAGGGTTGGATTACTCTTTTATATCTGAGTGCGCACGTCAGATCGTTGCGCTTCATGGTGAGGGTCGGGAGGTATTATTGGTCTCCTCGGCTGCAATCGCCGCCGGTATGCAGCGCCTTGGTTGGACAAAACGCCCGCACGCAATGCACGACTTGCAAGCAGCTGCGGCGGTTGGACAAATGAGCCTTTGTCAGGCTTACGAGTCCACATTCCAACAGCACAATTTGAAGACCGCCCAGATTTTACTAACGCACGATGATCTGGCGGATCGTACCCGTTATCTCAACGCCCGCTCTACGCTTGGAGCCTTGCTCCAACTCGGCGTTGTGCCTATCATCAACGAGAATGACACCGTAGTCACCGACGAAATTAAATTCGGCGACAACGATACGCTAGGCGCCCTTGTGGCGAATCTGGTCGATGCAGAGGTGCTGATCATACTTACCGACCAACTTGGTCTATACAGTTCCGACCCTCGTACCGATCCCTCTGCCCGCCTTATTTCCGAGGGAAGTGCAGTTGATCGACAATTTGAGGGCATGGCCGGCGGCGCCGCGAGCAGCCTCAGTCGCGGAGGCATGATTACCAAGGTACGTGCGGCGCAGCGGGCAGCAAAAAGCGGCGCGCACACCTTGATTGTTGGCGGGCGCGTGACTGATTCCCTGTTGGCCTCAGCTCGCGGTGAAACTGTTGGTACCCTTTTGTACTCAAAGCTTTCCCCGCTTGCGGCGCGTAAGCAATGGCTTGCCGACCACCTGAAATTGTGCGGAACCCTTACGGTTGATGACGGCGCTGCCAGAGCGTTAGCGGCTGGTCGAAGTCTGTTGCCGGTCGGCGTGACTGACGTTTCCGGCGAGTTTGAGCGCGGCGGCGCTGTGAGCTGTATCAGCAGGGAAGGAGTCGAGCTAGCTCGCGGCCTTGCCAATTATTCATCGTCGGACGCACGCCGCATAATGCGGCGCGGAACTCAGGAAATAGAACAAATCCTTGGTTACAACAACGACGACGAATTGATTCACCGCGACAATCTTGTGGTTGTTTAACGCTATACGGGATTTGAAGACGTTTATATATCAAGCTGAGTAATTTCGATCATGCCATGATTAAGGTGCAGGCGGTGTGATCCAAATTTAAGTGATGGATTTCGGCCGGGTCTTGCCTCCCGTACTTGCCGCACGAACTCCTCCAATCGCGCCTGATTGGGCGCTTGAATATTCTCCCAGGCCAAGAGGCTTCGCAAAAGATTGATAGATCGGCGATGCTCTAGATTGGCCAATACTTTCTGGGGGAACGGAAGGCACGCCGGCTCCGCTCCGCAATCGATTCGAGCTAAGTTTTCCAGCAGTTCTTGGGCATCGCCGAATCGGGCTGCGGCCTTCGCCAACTGACGCGCGGCCGCGGGAAATCGTACAGTAAGCATGGGCATAACATTTTGTCGGATGTAATTTCGCGTGTGGCGCACATCCTCGTTACTTTCATCTTCACACCAATTTAGGTTGTAGTGCGTGGCATAGGCAAAAAGTTCGCCCCTTGACAGGCTCAGTAGGGGGCGCAGATAGTGTGAATTGACGGATCGCATCGACGCCATCCCTCTGACACCAGCGCCTCGCATAAGGTTATGGATGACTGTTTCTGCTTGATCATTCTGGTGGTGGCCTAGCGCGATCCAATCATCGGATAGGCTAGCAAGCACTTCATAGCGCTTGCGTCTTGCCGCTAACTCCAGGCCGTCCCGTGTTCGGCGGGGCACTTCGATGTGAACGGTTTTGTGCGGAACACCCCAAGCTGTAGCAGTTTTTTCACAATGCGAAACCCAATTAGATCCGTTTGGGCTTATCTGATGGTTGACGTGAATTGAAGAAAGTGAAAATCCAAGAGTTTCACTTGCCTGTTTCGCGCTGTGCAGGAGCACCGTAGAGTCCAATCCGCCCGAATATGCCACCGCAACGCAACTACCGGGTTGGGTCACTCCCTTGAAGAACGTTGTAACAATCTCCCGCAGACGTTCACTCGAGTTGTAGTTCCTTAAATTTTCCATAACTCATCAATCGCTCAACGCGCCGATCAACCAGTTCGCATGCGGAGAAGTCAGATAACTGTTTTAATGAATCCTGCAGCGATTTTTTGACGTTTGCCGCGGCAGCCCGATGGTCGCGGTGGGCGCCGCCGATAGGTTCAGCAACAATACGATCTATCAACCCGAGCGCTTTAATCCGCTGAGCCGTAATACCCATGGTTTCAGCCGCGTCGTCGGCGCGGTCCGCGCTTTTCCAAAGTATGGCCGCGCACCCCTCCGGCGAAATGACTGAATAGGTTGAATATTGAAGCATTGCGATTGAATCGGCGACCGCAATTGCGAGAGCGCCACCCGAACCGCCTTCACCAATGATCGTGGAGATGATAGGAATATTTAATCCAGCCATCTGAAGCAGGTTTCGTCCAATTGCCTCCGACTGCCCACGTTCTTCAGCGTCAATTCCAGGATATGCCCCAGGTGTATCTATAAATGTGAAGACAGGAATTTGAAATTTCTCGGCCAGCTGCATGAGGCGCAAGGCTTTACGATATCCTTCCGGTCGGGGCATCCCAAAGTTTCTTATAATTTTCTCTTTGGTATCTCTCCCCTTCTGGTGCCCTATAACTACGCAGGCAGCACCATTTAGCCTAGCCAATCCGCCCACTATGGATTGGTCATCGGCAAAATGCCTGTCTCCATGCATTTCATGAAAGTCTGAAAATATTAGTTGCGTGTAGTCCAGTGTATAGGGTCGCTGGGGGTGCCGAGCGACTTGAGCACACTGCCATGGAGTGAGCTTTGCGTAGATTTCCTTGGTGAGCGACTGCTTCTTTGCTTCAAGCCGCTCAATCTCTTCCGAAATATCAACAGCCGAGTCATCTTGCACAAATCGTAATTTCTCTATTTTGGCGTCGAGATCGGCAATCGGTTGCTCCAAGTCTAAGAAGGTATGCTTCATCATGATGCATTTTACTCAACTCGAACGCAAAAACCCCGATCAAGAAGAGCTTGATCGGGGTTTTTGAGTAGAGCAAGGGGAAGTCTGGCGTTGACCTACT
>CAZAGR010000098.1:0-8513 GCA_964484585.1 uncultured Propionivibrio sp.
CCTCTTTTATCGATGCCGCCTGCTTGCCACGGCCACCTCGACGCTGGGCACGGTAATCGGCCAATGGCTGACGTTTCAAATAACCCGTATGCGATAGGGTTACCACCATATCTTCACGCGCTATAAGGTCTTCAATGTTGATGTCCGACGTATTCATAATGATCTCGGATCGACGGCCATCACCAAACTGGGCTTTTACGGCACGCAACTCATCGATGATGATCGTCGTAATGCGTTCTGGTTTGGCCAGAATATCGAGAAAATCAACGATTTGAGCCATCACCTCACCATATTCGGCAAGTATTTTGTCTTGCTCAAGGCCGGTGAGGCGCTGCAAGCGCAATTCGAGAATCGCCTGTGCTTGCGCATCTGACAAAAGATATCCCTGACTCGACCATCCTAACTCCGGCGCCAATCCATCTGGGCGAGAAGCGTCAGCACTCGTCCGCGACAGCATTTCCTGCACCAACCCCGAGCCCCACATTCTCCCCATCAGTCCGCGTTTTGCCTCGGCCGGCGTCGGTGACGCTTTGATTAGCGCAATGATCTCGTCAACATTGGAAAGTGCAACGGCCAAGCCTTCAAGCACGTGGCCGCGTTCGCGCGCTTTGCGCAATTCAAATACCGTGCGGCGCGTGACAACCTCGCGCCGGTGCGAAAGAAAACACACCAGCATTTCTTTAAGATTCAGTAGCTTGGGGCGACCATCCACCAAAGCCACCATGTTCATGCCAAACGTATCCTGCAACTGGGTCTGTTTGTAAAGGTGGTTTAGCACCACCTCCGGCACTTGGTCGCGCTTCAATTCAATAACTAAACGCATGCCCGACTTGTCGGATTCATCTTGAATGTGAGCAATACCTTCAATCTTTTTCTCGTGCACAAGCTCGGCAATCTTTTCTTGCAGGGTCTTCTTGTTGACCTGATAGGGCAGTTCATCGACCACAATTGCCTGACGACCGGAGTTCTTTATGTCTTCAATGTGCGTGCGTGCCCTCATGACCACTCGACCGCGACCGGTCGTATAGCCGTCACGCACCCCAGATACGCCATAAATTAACGCCGCAGTCGGGAAGTCAGGTGCCGGAATAATCTTGATCAGCTCGTCTATTCCGATCGTCGAATCGGCAAGCACTGCGAGGCAGGCGTCGACTACTTCATTGAGGTTGTGTGGCGGTATGTTGGTTGCCATACCGACGGCAATACCCGATGCTCCATTAATCAGAAGATTCGGAATTCGGGCTGGAAGTATCAGTGGTTCGTGTTCCGACCCGTCATAGTTGGGACCAAAATCAACAGTTTCTTTGTCCAGATCAATCAGAAGTTCCTGGCCAATTCTGGCCATTCGAATTTCTGTATAACGCATCGCGGCAGCGTTATCGCCATCAACGGATCCGAAGTTTCCCTGGCCATCAACCAGCATGTATCGCAAACTGAAGTTCTGCGCCATCCGAACGATCGTGTCGTAAACCGCCGTATCTCCATGCGGGTGATACTTACCGATCACATCACCAACAATACGCGCCGACTTCTTGTATGCACGATTCCAGTCGTTATTCAGCTCGTGCATCGCAAATAACACTCGCCGATGCACGGGCTTCAGACCGTCGCGGGCATCAGGCAGCGCCCGACCTACGATCACGCTCATTGCGTAATCCAGGTAGGAGTGCCGCATCTCCTCTTCCAGACTAATTGGCAGCGTTTCTTTTGCGAAAGATGTCATGTAAAAGGTGCCCCCTGCCCGGCCCCTTCTCAGGAAACGGATCGAGGTCTTGGGAAGGCCACTAAAGCCTGCAATTTTAGCATGCCTGCATCCCATCTCCGGGTTGTTCCGGAGCCCCAAATCTGGTTGAATCTCCCTATGTTCAACGAGATGACTGTCGGTGCCTCATCCCACGATCCTCAGACGGTGACTTTGCTCATCGAACCGGAGTGGATCATACCGATTGCGCCCTCCGAAGCTATCCTTACGGGACATTCAATTGCGGTAAACGACGGAACAATCGTCGGCGTCATGCCATCAAATGAAGCAAACCAGCGCTTTCATGCGAAGGAAACCGTTGTACTGCCAGGACAGGTGGTGCTTCCCGGATTTGTGAATCTTCATACCCACGCAGCTATGAATCTCCTGCGCGGATTTGCCGACGACCTGCCGCTTGAGCAGTGGTTACAGGACAAGATCTGGCCCGCCGAATCTCGTCTGATGAGCGAATCGTTTGTCCGCGACGGAACACTGCTGGCCTGTGCGGAAATGCTCCGAAGCGGCATCACCTGTTTCAACGACATGTATTTTTATCCCCGTGCGATAGCGGCAGCGGCCAGTCAAGCGGGTATGCGAGCGTCGATAGGCTTGGTCGTCATCGAATTCCCAACGGTTTATGGAAGTAATGCCGATGACTACCTGACCAACGGAATGGCTGCTCGCGACCAATTAAAGGGAAATCCACTACTTTCATTCAACTTGGCGCCACACGCCCCGTATACGGTCACCGACCAAAGCTTTCAGCGAATTGGCGTACTGGCCGACCAGCTGGAGTTGGGAATTCACATTCATCTGCACGAAACCCTGGCTGAACTCTCGGCAAGCGAGCAACGATATGGCGTCCGGCCTCTCGCCAGACTGCACGCACTCGGACTTGTTGGTCCGCAATTTCTCGCCATCCACGCCGTTCATATGACCGACGGCGAACTCGAACTATTGGCCGACCAAGGCGCACATATCGCGCATTGCCCAACATCCAATCTCAAGCTCGGTAGTGGGATTGCGCCAATGGCGAAAGTAGAAAGCAGGGGAATCAACTTTGGCTTCGGCACGGATGGAGCGGCGTCAAATAATCGTCTCGACATACTGGCCGAATTGAGATTAGCCTCGTTGCTGGCAAAGGGCGCCAGTGGCAATGCTACAACGCTCAAAGCACATGCCGCGTTGTACGCCGCAACTTTAGGCGGTGCCAAAGCGCTTGGGCTAGACCAACACATAGGCTCCATTGAAGTTGGCAAATCGGCTGATCTATGTGCTATCCGCCTCGACGACTGGCTGGTTAAACCCTGCTTTGATGTTGCATCACATGTATCCAACGTCTGTGGGCGCGAACATGTTACGAATGTCTGGGTCGCCGGTACGGCCAAAGTCAGCGATGGAGAACTGCTCTCGGTTCCTGCAATATACTTGGCCGAACTCGCTGAAATGTGGCAGAATCGCGCCATGAACCCTTGAATTCAATCTGTTCCTGGCAATAAATCTGTTAATTAACTCAACTTAGTCATTGAAGGACATCATCATGAAACTTGCAACCACATCCATTCTCGCTGCGGCAATGATTGGTCTTTCCGCAGGTGCTATCGGCCAGGCCCCGGGAGTTGACCTAAAAGGTACGGTCGGCTATGTAATTGACCAGCGCGGATACGTAGCCAAGAGCGGTACCGGCTTGTGCTGGCGCACGGGGTATTGGACGCCAGCCATGGCGATAGCCGAGTGCGACCCCGATCTGGTCAAGAAGGAAGCTCCGGTTGTCGCTGCACCGCCTGCGCCGCCCCCTGCAGCTGCCCCGGCACCGAAGCCAATGGCCAAGAAAGTTACCCTCTCCGCGGACGCACTGTTCGATTTCAACAAAGCGGTTCTTCGGCCCGAAGGCGAGAAGAAACTAAGCGACCTTGCAAAAAGCTTGACCGACATGAAACTTGAAGTCATCGTCGCTGTAGGTCATGCAGATCGCATCGGCAGCGTGGACTATAACCAGAAGCTTTCCGAGACACGGGCAAACGCTGTCAAGTCCTTCCTCGTGAGCAAAGGGATTGAGCCCAATCGCATTTATTCCGAAGGCAAAGGCGAATCGAAGCCAGTAACAACCGCCGATCAGTGCAAAGGCCCGAAGAACAAGGCTGTCATCGCTTGCCTGCAACCTGATCGCCGCGTTGAGATCGAAGTCATCGGCACCAAATAAGCAACACCGATCTTGAAAAGGCCCTGCGTTGCAGGGCCTTTTTTTTCAGCATTTTTCTCCAATCAGGCGAGATATCAATGATTTCGACTATCAACGCCGACCCCGAAGAGGTCGCAAAGTTCAGTGAATTGGCTGATCGCTGGTGGGACCCGACAGCAGAGTTTCGGCCACTTCACGACATCAATCCGATACGACTCGACTGGATTAATCGCGCGGCAAAATTAAAAGGGAAGATCGCCCTGGATGTCGGATGCGGAGGTGGACTGGTCAGTGAGGGAATGGCCGCTCTAGGAGCCAAAGTTACCGGTATCGACTTGTCCGACCGAGCGCTCGGTGTCGCGCGTTTGCATCAGCAAGAAAGCAATTTCGCTATCAACTATCAGCACGTTTCAGCGGAGGACTTTGCCAATGCACACCCGGCTAGTTTTGATGTGGTGACCTGCCTGGAAATGCTCGAACACGTGCCTGATCCGGCCAGCACCGTGCACGCATGTGCCCAACTGGCAAAATCGCGTGGACGGCTATTTTTTTCTACGCTTAACCGTAACCCGAAGTCCTACCTGATGGCAGTCATTGGCGCGGAATATGTCTTGCGCCTTCTGCCACGAGGCACCCACGATTACGCCAAATTCATCCGCCCTGCCGAGCTGGCTTCATATTGCCGCAAAGCCGGGCTCACGGTGGATGAAATAACCGGATTGGATTACGATCCCTTTAAGCGCACGGCGAAACTGACTGCGGACACTTCGGTCAACTACCTCCTGCGGGCTCATCGCGACTGATACCGGACTCGGCTGACACGCCTATCAGGACGGAATACTGACCGACCCGCTGAAGTGACGACGGGAACACGATCGAAACCGTGTCCCCGCCGATAGCCATTCTGTTTCTTGGACGGCTATGTCCTCAGCAGACCGTTTTTAGGCGGCCAGTGCGAAACGCTCATCGTTGGCGTTTACTAATTTGCGCGGATTACGTCCGTCGCCTCTCGGGCCGCCTGCTCCCCTTCTATCGCCCTGTCGAAACCATTACACCCCCCCAGTGGTGGAGGTGGGCGGAGTCGAACCGCCGTCCAGAACGCTTCCAGATTACCGGAATTACGACCGTGCCACGATTATGGGGGTACTCAATCCAAGATACAAGGCAAGAAGCAAGTTCTTACAACATATCGTACGCAAGCGCAATCTGATTCCGGCCTTTGGCCTTGGCCTTGTAGAGCGCCGAATCAGCCGCGGAAATAAGCATCTCCGGCGTTTTTCCATGCTGGGGATAGGTCGCTACTCCGGCCGAAAATGTGAGTTCCTTGATCTTCATCCCGGATTCCTCGACCACAAGGGCGTGAAATTGGCTCAGTATCAACTCAATGCGCTGGCAGGCAAACGCGAGGTCGACGTCACACAGCACAACACAAAATTCCTCGCCGCCGTAACGACATGCAAAATCGGAACCACGAATATTCGCGACCAGAAGGCGCCCAAGTTCGACCAAGACCTTATCACCCATCGAGTGGCCAAATTGGTCATTGACCGCCTTGAAGTAGTCGAGATCGATCAATACGACCGCAGTTGAATAATGATGGCGGTCCGAAAGCTTGATTGCGTTGACCAACTGTTCCTGCAGATAACGCCGATTGTAGAGATTCGTCAGCGGGTCTCGAATAGCCTGCTCACGCAATTGCGCCTGCAGCCGTTCAATTTCAACTACCTTGCGCGCCAGTTCCTCATTCATTTGCTGCAAATCCTCACGCGCGTGCTCGGAGGCGGCATGCTTGGCTTGCGCTAAATCTCTGGCGCGTTCGGCGTTCTGCAGTTCACTCTGGAGCAACAGAACGTGAGAGCGAGCCCGTGCAGCGTCGGTCATCGAGCGCTGATAGAGTTGCTGATACTGATTCAGATAGTCATACGCTTCGTTCCACCGGCCGAGTCGCGCGTAAGCACGCGCCAATTGTTTTGGAATCTGCAGCGAGAAATATGGATCTTTGACATTGGTCTGCCGCGATTCCGCCTCCTTAAAGGCGGCCAGCGATGCCTCCAAATTGCCTTCGCCACGCTCAATCAAACCATGAACCAAATGACACTGCACCACAATTGACTGCTGACCCGAGCTCGTCGCCATCATCATGGCCTTGTCAATCAGCGCTCGTGCATCGCCCCAATTTCCCTGACTTGTGCGGACATGTGCGGCAATAGCAAACAGGAACGCATTGTCCCCCTTACCAATCCGAACTGCGCGGGTATCCAACTCGAGGAAAGGTTCTATGGTTGCCAAGGCCGCTTCAAATTTACCCAAGGCCAATTGCGTTTGCGCCAGATTGCAGGCGATCAAGGGGCCAAGCAGCCCCAAACGACTTTTCGACTGAATTGCCTTCGCTTCCTCAAGGAAGTGTAGGGCGTCTTCGTAGTTTCCGTGATTGTGTTGAAAATCGCCCAAGTTCGAGAAAATCATGGCCAGGTGATCGGCTGAATCCAATTCGCGTGCCGCGGCAAGTGTGCGATAAAAGTAGCGCAATCCCTGCTCCATGAATCCAAGCTCGCTGCAGCACATTCCCAACATATTGCTGATTACAAAAACATCCGCGGCGACCGCAGTTGTCAGGTCCGGCTCAAAATCAATTAGTTCAGCGTATGCCCCCTGTGCGTCACCTCCGTTAGCCAGGCCCACAGCCACACCAAAACAGGCCCTCATAAGAGCGCTCTTGTCAGCAATTTCGACAAAAATCTGCTTCAGTCTCAGAAACTCAGCGCCAGCCAAACCATGATCGCCATAGCGCATTTCATAACACGCAAGATTCACTTGAGCAAGCGCAGATCCGCTCGCATCTCCTTCACTTTCGGCGATTTTTTGCGCACGCTCAGCGAGCAATCGAGCTTGGGCGGGATCCCCATATTGCAGAAACCAGGCACGGTCGTTGAGCCAACGAACATTGAGCATGTCCGCCCGCTTATCGTCGATGGTGGGAAAAGTTTCGTTCAACATGGTGTTGCAGCAATATATTCGATTCGACCACGAGCGTGCGTTGCAGTACAGCCAACAGCACGACCAAATAATTGATCGCCACATCGCCCAGTAACTCCCGAAGTGCCAGAGTCAGTTACAAATTGAAGTGAATCGCCGCCGAAATTCATCCAATACGTGTAGGCGCAATGGGCACGCCGGGCGTTTAATCCGTATCAACTCACTGGAAAACCCGCCCATGGATACCCTGTACAGATTTGAACCGATTCATCGCTTGCTTCGGCACGTACTTGCACTACTTTTCCTCGCCATTACGAGTGGAGGTTTTACGGCCGCGCATGCACAAGACGACCCGCCTGGGCGAATCGGGCAGTTTGCTGAGCTGAAAGGACAAGCGTGGCTATTTGATACCGAGACGTGGCAATGGCTTCCGGTTGCCCGCAATCGCCCCCTGACGAGCGGTGATCGTGTGGCCACCGCAGCAGGCGGATTCGCGGTGGTGCGTATTGGTTCAACCACGATTCGACTCGACGGTGGCAGCGAGCTCGAAATGCGACGACTAGACGATGAAAACATCACACTTTTACTCCACAACGGCAGCCTTGCCGCACGTGTCGTTTCACCCGAAGTGGCCCGCGAAATTGAATTGATGACCCGCGAAGGGAAGTTCCGCCCACTCAGCGCAGGACACTATCGTTTGGACCGACAGGATGGCAAGTCTGCAGCAACAGCCTGGAGCGGCGCGCTTGAACTCATCAGTTCATCATCTCAACTAACCATTGTGGCAGGGCAGCGAATTGAATTGCGATCTGACACCGCATCGATGGCGGTCCGAACTGTAATTCTGGGTGCCTCGCACGACGCATTCTCGGAATGGGCGACACGAAGCGCGCAAGCGGAAACAGAAAGCATCACAGCGCAGTACGTTTCCCCGGAAATGACGGGATGGGAAGATCTCGATCGCCACGGCCGGTGGGAGTCCCATCCCGACTATGGATCGATCTGGACTCCTATGGCCGTTGCCAACGACTGGGCACCTTATCGGTTCGGGCGCTGGATTTGGGTTAAACCTTGGGGCTGGACATGGGTGGATGATGCGCCGTGGGGCTTTGCACCCTTCCACTACGGGCGCTGGATTTCGATGAACGGACGTTGGGCGTGGTCGCCGGGGCAACGCGTGCGCCGGCCAGTTTACGCGCCAGCACTGGTTGGTTGGGCAAACAGCCCATCGATTAACTTGTCCGTCAGGATCGGCTCGGCGCCGGTTGCCGGGTGGGCACCCCTTGCCCCGCACGAACACTACCGCCCTCACTATCGGGCGAGTGACACCTACCAAAGAAATCTCAATCTGCCGCATGAGGATCGACAGCACCGCCCGGATAACCAGCGCAGAAGGCAAGAACCTACCAACTGGCATGAGACCCCTAGCCCCGGCCCACGTGCCGCAGACGTTCAACGACGTGGTTTCGTAACCGGCTCTCCGGACTCCCCGGCGTTCTCCGGTACTCATCCCGCGCCAGCTCCCGTCCCGCGACCCCGGCATGATGAAGGCCGCGGAAACACGTGGAGCACACCACGGGACTCGATGCCTCAGCCGACTGTCTCTCCTCCTGC
>CAZAGR010000099.1:0-8488 GCA_964484585.1 uncultured Propionivibrio sp.
GGTAAGTCAGTGGTCGGCTTGGCTGAACTAGCCGACTACCCGCTTATTACCTATCACGACGGTTTCACCGGGCGAGGTCAGATCGACCGAGCCTTCGCGTCCGCAGGCTTAGCGCCCGATATCGTAATGTCGGCCCTTGATGCCGACGTGATCAAGACCTATGTCGAACTCGGGCTCGGGGTAGGCATCGTCGCCTCGGTTGCGTTTCATCCGAACAAGGACGAAGGGTTGGCGTGTCTTGATGCGCCCGACGCGTTTGCAACAAATACGACACGAATTGCAATCCGGAAAGGCCACTACTTACGAGGCTTTGCCTACCGTTTTATCGAACTCTGCACGCCCGATATTAACGAGGCGGCAGTGCGTGAGGCAACCTCCCCGTCATCTGATGCTGACCTCTGAAAAGCGTGTAGTTATTGCGCTCGGAAAAGCTTCAGATTGTTACCGCCCTGACCACAAACAGGCAATGAGACAACCGGTCATAGCCTTTGACGATGTCAGCAGCCCTTTTGCAGTCCATGGCAGCAAAACGTCAGCTAGCAGACTCTGCGTCCCCGACAGAGTCGGTATCATCGGCATTACCCACTACCGGAATCGCGTAATCTCCGCTGGCCCAGGCGCCGAGATCAATACCCTTGCAGCGCGCCGAGCAGAACGGGCGGTATCGGCTTTCCTCCCGCCAGATGACCGGTCCACCGCACTTGGGACAGGAGACGGTTCTGGGTGCTACAGGTTGCACAGCGTTAGCTCAAAACCAATCTCGCCATCGACAGGTTTAGGGCGCTGATCCATAGTCGCGGCGAGAAAGCGAATGTTGATCGCGAATTTCCCCGCCGATATTTCCGGGATCACTGCATCGCTGGCACGCACGCGCAATCGCACCAGCTGGGCACTGCGTCCGCCAAGCATGAGTTGAAAGCTGCCTTTACTTGCCAACTGCCCTTCTGGACGACCGGAAGCGCGCAATAAACGAAGAACAATTGCCAGCGCCGCACGAATCGCCAGCATCGGCTTGATCCAAGCCTCAATATCGCGCTGTCGGAGTACCGCATCCTTGTGTAGCCAATGGTGATATCCCGGCAGGTCAAACTCGCAGACTCCGCCTGGAATTGCAGCGCGATTCTTGATCGCCATCAGCCACTCGTTTTCACGCAGATAGTGGCCAATCTTGCCATGCATGGCCAGCAGTGATGTTGATGCTTGTTCAATCTCATAGAGCGCGCCATCGAGCGCATCTTCAGAAATATCCGGATTATTGCGAAACGACAGAAGAATCTGGCGCTGACGTTCGAGTTCCTGAACCAGATCAAATTTCAGATCGGCGCGACTGGCGACTTCGAGAATTTCAAACAAGGTGCCGAGCGCGACGTGGTGTTCCATCGGATGCTCACGCGCAGCAAAATGCATGAGCTTGTCGAACAAGTCCTCAAGCCGTAAAAGAGTACGGACACGTTCGCTGAGAGGATATTCGTAAGTGATCACACGCTGGCCACAGGGGTGGATTTGAGGAATTGTCACTCATGCGTGTGCAAATCTCAATCTCTTGTCGGGAAAATCCCTCTATTCGAGCGATAAAGCGCATCCAGACCATCAACTTGCGCGTTCAATTGGTCCAGGCTGCCGTCGTTGCTGATCACATCGTCGGCTACGGCCAGTCGTTGCGGCCGAGTAGCTTGAGCGGCGAGTATTCCCAGTGTCTCGGCACGGGTCATACCGTTACGCGCCATCACCCGTTCGATCTGGGTCTCTTCAGGGCAATCGACGACCAGTAGCCGCTGAACACGCTCACGGTAGGCGCCGGACTCAACCAGCAAGGGCACTACCAGGACGACATACAAAGAGTCGGCGCTGGCGATACGGCTATCACTGATCTGGCAAATCAATGGGTGCATTATTTTTTCCAAACGCTGGCGCGCGGCCGCATCAGAAAACACGAGCCTGCGCATAACCGTTCGATCCAGCGCACCATCGGACCCAAGCACCGCCGCACCGAACTCGGCCTCGATCGCAGCCATTGCTGCGCCACCCGCCGCGGTAAGTTCGTGGGCAATCACATCGGCGTCGATCACCACAATTCCATGGGCTGCAAAACGCGCAGCGGCAGCGCTCTTGCCACTGCCGATACCTCCGGTCAGGCCCACCACAGGCGTCAACGTGCGATCTCCTTGTTCACCCCACCAGACACCTCGCAGGCTACAACCAGAACGGAAGCCGGGAGGGCCAAGGCTTTAAGGTGCTGCTCAAAATCTGCGGCAGGTCCACTCAGCATAAGTGTCACGGCAGGTTCACGCTCACGCAAGATCATGCGCGCCGAACGTACGCCCTTGCCTGCCAGCGAATCGTAATAGCGTTTGGCCGCAGCCTCATCCGGAGAGCTAGCCAGCGAGACCACATAAGGGCCGTTGCCCTCGTCGGCAAAGACTTTGGCATCAGAAATTCCAAACAGGGCAAGCTCTGATCGCTTCTTCTCTGCCAGAACCTCTGTCACCAAGCCCGGGATCAAGACCCAATACTCTTTTGCTGGCGGGTCTGATTCTTGGCTGGCATTCCAAGCTCCATCCGTCTCCCAAGTCGCCTTGGCGAATTGCGCGGCACTTGCCGCCAAACCACCGATGCGCTGGCAGCGGACCGCCTCCGCAGTGCCTTGTAATGGCTGCATCAGGCGAATGGACTCGGGACGCAACTGCTCAGCCATCCGCTGCGGCTCGCGGCCGGTGGACGTATCGCCAAAATACCCCTGCGACCAAATGAAAAAAACCAGATTGGCCATGATTAACAATAGAAAAAAAGCGCGCACTGACATTGCCCCTAAACGGCGGATTCCTGCCGCCCAAATTCGGCCAATGCCAGGGGCGCAATTTCGTCGCCCCATTCCTGCACAAAATGCCCAGCAGTCGAATGGATGAAAGGATCGGGACAGCCGCGAATCAGGCTGCGCAAATACTTCATGACGGGCGGACCCAGCACGGGATCAGCGGCACCAACCGCCATGAAACTGCGTCCGCTCCATTCCTTCATCCACCAATCGCGCGCCTCGCGCGACAAAGCCGCACCATCCATGTCGGGATGATCTGGCACAAGATTGGGAAATCGACGCACCCCGGCTTTGTAACGGCTGTCTGGAAATGGGGCACCGTAGGCTGCGGCCTCGGCCGGCGACAATTGGGGACAACTGCGCGCCATCAGTTTGGCCACATCAAGATCAGGCTGACTGTTGGCATAGGCGCGCCATTGCTTGAAACCCTCGCCGAGATCGACATCGCCGGTGCCGAGACCGGTGTTCATGACCAGCAAGCGCTGGTAACGCGACGGACTCGCCATCGGCAGGGTCAATCCCAAAAGCCCACCCCAATCCTGCACCACCAGCGTGATGTTCTTCAAATCCAGAGTCTCGACACAGGCCAACAACATCTGGCGATGCCGGCTGAAGCTGTAGAAATTTTCATCGCTCGGCTTGTCGGACCGCCCGAAACCAAAAAAATCGGGTGCAATCACTCGGCTACCCGCTGCGACGAAATGCGGAATCATCTTGCGATAGAGATAACTCCATGTGGGCTGTCCGTGCAAACACAAAAACGTCTGACTAGCATCACGCGGACCTTCATCGAGATAATGCGCACGTAAGCCCTCGAAGCCAGGCAGGTCAGTCAGGTAATGTGGTCGAAACGGAAAGCCCGGAAGATCTGCAAAGCAATCATCGGGTGTGCGCAAAATATCCATGGGATTCATTCTCCTATCGTATTGGTTGATACTGGTTTACCAGTTTCGCTGATCAACGCCAAACCCTCAAGGACCAGATCTTCCACACAAAGCAATGGAAGATTCAGGTGACCCGCCAGATCCGGGGCCGCCCCGCCGGACATAAGGCACAGAAATTTATCCGGTAGCGACGCCCCGAACGACAGCCGAGCGATCCGTTCGATTGCGCCGAGCGTCGCCTGAATGCAGCCGCTGGCAATCGCGTCGTCGGTAGTGCGAGGTAAATCCCGGTAGCTTCCGCGCGCCAGGGGCAAGCCGGCCGTTTTCTCGGCCAGCGCCGTGTGCATCAAGGCGAGTCCAGGAAGGATCGCGCCTCCGCGAAACTCTCCATTAGCCGCAAGCACATCCACCGTCGTCGCCGTGCCCGCCATAACCACCAGTGCATCACCGAAATGCAGGGCACGAGCACCGATAAGCGCGGCCCAGCGATCTGCGCCAAGCTGGCCTGGCATCAAATACGAATTTTTGACCCCGCCAGCCTCAGCGCTGCTCAGAAATGATTCGGCCAAAATGCCCCAGCGTGTCGCTAGTTCAGAAATCCGGGTCATCACCGTGGCACCAGCCACGTTACATACGATCAGCTTCTTGGGTACCTCGGTCAAACAGTCTGGCAGCGTCTCCAGTGCCGAATAGTCGAGCGCACCGCGCGCAAACCAGCATCCGTCGCGATGCACGCCATATTTGAGTCGCGTGTTGCCGGCATCAAGACACAGAATCATGGCATTGGGCGCAGGCTGACTTCGCCCGAGATTACCGGCTGGATCTGCCCATCCACTTCCAGCCTCAGCGCCCCTTCGTCATCAACGCCACGACAGATACCCTCACGCGACGGCGCAAATTCACTGAGCAATCTGACCGGTCGATCGCTGAACGCATCACGCCGCTGCCAATCTGCGCGAAACGGAGCAAAGCCGCCCAGCGCGAATCCGTCCAATACATCGGCAAGCTCGGCCAGCACGAGCGCCGCCAAGGCGTTCGGGTCACAATCGCCCAGTGCTGCAGCGTTCGCTCGAATCGGCTCGGGCATGGACACTGGCAGATGCAAATTCAGCCCGATGCCGATCACGGCGGCGTGTGGCGTACCGGGAACCAGTTCAATCAGAATGCCTCCCAGCTTGCCACCATTCTTCAAAATGTCATTCGGCCATTTCAATTGCAGCGGTGAAGCACCGAAACCCGCCCCCTTGGGGCTTACGGCAGCATCGCCGCCGGGGATTTCAACGAGCTCTTGTGTCTGGTGATTTTGCAAGGCACGTACCACCGCCAAACCAACCGCCAACGATAGTCCTGCCGGCGAGCAACCTGGAGCAAACCGCCACAACAGGGAAAATGTGAGACTGTCTCCGGCGGACGAATGCCATGACCTGCCGCGCCGCCCACGTCCGGCAGTCTGCTGTTCGGCCATCACCACCGTCCCGCTTGGCGCAGCATGCTCGGCGCGCTCCAAAAGTACCGCATTGGTTGAATCACACTGCGGCAGCAAATCGATATCAAAGCGACAGGCCTTTGCCCCCAGTGCCCTGGTAAGAACGGCAACGTCAAGTTTGACGAAAGGCGACATGAATGTTATCGGGGCTGATCAATGAAAGCGCCTGCGACTATACTTGAACCCTGTCGCGCCTACGCAGCGCATCGGGGAGAACCGCATGGCCGCTGGCTTTGCCGAGCTGATTGTCTATCTTGTAGAGCCCTCACCGACTCAGGCGAAAGTCATCATTTCCATGCTCGGGCAACATGGCGTGAGTAATGTCCATCGCTTTGGTTCCGGGACTGAAATGCTGGCCCGGGTTGGCGATTGCGCACCGTCGCTGGTAATCAGTGCGCTGTACCTCCCCGACCTGCAGGGCACGGAACTGGTGCAGCAACTGCGTGCCGATCCGGCGACGGAGCACACGCCGTTTATTCTGATCAGCAGCGAAACACGTCCGCAAGTACTGGATCCGGTTCGACAAAGCGGTGTCTGCGGAATTTTGCCCAAACCCTTCAGCGCCGCCCAACTGGGCACAGCGCTGCGCGCGACGCTGGACTATCTCGACAGCGATGCCAATCTGGACGGCATTGACGTCGATCTCGAATCGATACGCGTTCTGGTGGTGGATGACAGCCCGAGCGCGCGCAAGTTCATTCGCCGGGTTCTGGAGAATCTCGGTGTTCGCGACTTCATCGAAGCAGGTAATGGAATCGAGGCGGTCGCCGTTCTGAGCGAGGCACTGGTCGACTTGGTAGTTACCGACTACAACATGCCGGAAATGGACGGCAAAGGGCTGCTGGATTACATCCGTCAAAAGAGCTGGCAGAACTCAGTACCCGTGCTGATGGTGACAAGCGAATCGGACCAGGGGCGGCTTGCCGCAGTCGAGGAAGCGGGAGTGTCAGGCATTTGCGACAAGCCATTCGAGCCCAAAACCGTCAAGACCCTGCTGACGAAAATACTTCAGTCGCGTGACGGTTGAGGTGTAACTCCGTTCAACTAAAAGTCGGCGCTGGCGGAACGGCGTGATCGTCGTCCATGCCCAATTCCTGGATCTTGCGTGTGATGGTATTACGACCGATACCCAGTAGATTGGCCGCTTCAATACGCCGGCCTCCGGTGGCCGCAAGGGCGCGCCGGATCAGCGTAATTTCAAATTCGCGATTCGCCTGCTTATAGACCGCACCGGGGTTGGTGACAATCAGGCGATCGACTTCCGCTGCCAATACATCCCGCCAGTTCACTTGGCCGAGAGTTCGCGACTGGTCGTGCATTTCGGCCGGAAGATCGTTCACATCGACGCTTTGGCCCGGCGCCATGACGGTCAGCCAATGACAAATATTTTCCAGCTGCCGCACATTGCCTGGAAAATCGAAACCCTGAAGGTACGTGATCGAGGCGTCCGTCAGTCGCTTCGGTTCGCCACCCAGTTCGAGGGCACTTTTACGCAGAAAGTGGCGCGCGAGCAACGGAATGTCATCGCGACGCTCGCGAAGTGGAGGCAAACGCAGCCGAATAACGTTCAGCCGGTGGAAAAGGTCTTCACGAAACAATCCCGCCTTGACTCTGTCTTCCAGATGTTGATGCGTAGCAGCGATGACACGCACATTTGCCTTGACCGGGTGCTGGCCGCCAACCCGATAAAAGTGGCCATCCGACAACACGCGCAGCAATCGTGTCTGCAATTCGGCCGGCATGTCGCCGATTTCATCGAGAAAAAGCGTGCCGCCCTCAGCTTGTTCAAAGCGGCCGCGACGTTGCGCGGCCGCTCCGGTAAAGGCACCTTTTTCATGGCCGAAAAGCTCGGACTCGAGCAGGTCACGCGGAATTGCTGCGGTGTTTATGGCAATGAACGGCATCGATTTGCGCGGGCTGTGGCGATGAAGCGCATGCGCCACAAGCTCCTTGCCGGTGCCGGACTCGCCATTGATCAGCACCGTCGCCTGAGATTGGGACAGACGGCCGATCGCGCGAAATACTTCCTGCATGGCCGCACCCTGACCCAGAATTTCCGGCACTGCGCTGATGTCCTCAAGAGCACCAGATTGGTGCATTGACTGTGCTATGGCTCGTCGAACCAGCTCGACCGCCTGGTCGACATCAAAAGGCTTGGGCAGATACTCGAAGGCCCCCCCCTGAAAAGCCGCAACCGCAGAATCAAGATCGGAGTACGCGGTCATGATGATGGCCGGCAGATCAGGAAAACGTTCCTTTACTTGTTTCAACAACTCAAGCCCGTTCAACCCCGGCATACGCACATCAGACACCAAAGCGCTCGCTGTCTCGCCGGCGTTCAGCGCCACCAAGGCGTCGTCAGCCGACTCAAAACTGCGGCAATTGATGCTCTCACGAGTCAGCGCCTTTTCCAGTACCCAGCGAATACTGCGGTCGTCGTCAATAATCCAGACAGGCTTCATGTTTCAGTTCCGGTTACAGTTAAGTTGCCAGTTGCACTCGACCGTTCACTGTTGAGCGGCAGATGAATCGAAAAACAGGTCCGGCCGGGGCGGGAGCTGACGTCAAGCGTGCCGCCGTGTTGTTGCACAAAGCTCTGCGCCAACGTCAATCCCAAACCACTGCCGTTTTCACGCCCGGACACCAGCGGATAAAAAATCCGGTCACGTATCGCCTCCGGAATTCCCGGGCCGTTATCGATCACTTGCAATTCGAGTGCCAGACGGTAATGGCGCTTGACCAAGGTCACCTGACGCGCCGCGCGGGAACGAAAAATCACCTCGCCGCGTCCATCCATCGCCTGCGCTGCGTTGCGCGCAATGTTGAGAATGGCTTGAATCAATTGCTCGCGGTCGCCGGTAATATCCGGCAGTGAAGTGTCGTAATCACGACGTACGTGCACACCCTGAAACTCGGCGTGAATCAGCCTCCGGACGCGCTCGAGAATTTCGTGGATATTGACTTGCGAAGCCTGCATCTGGCGGTGCGAGGACAGCAAGCGCTGCATCAGATCCTGCAGCCGATCCGCTTCCTTGATGATGACCTGGGTATATTCCCGCAAATGTGCCGAAAGCAACTCACGCTCTAGCAATTGAGCGGAACCGCGTATGCCGCCAAGAGGATTCTTGATCTCGTGTGCCAGATTGCGCACCAATTCCCGGTTGACCTGCTGCTGCTGGGCGAGCTGCTCTTCACGCGTCGCCTTAAGCTGCTGGTCAATTGGTCGAAACTCAAGCAATAATCTGGCACCCCCGGCGTCAATCGGCGTGACAGTGCAATCTGCATGAAATGGCTCACCGCTGC
>CAZAGR010000100.1:0-8470 GCA_964484585.1 uncultured Propionivibrio sp.
TCAGTCGGTAGATTGCCGGTGGAACGAAGCCATTTTCTCATACCCAATCCGGCGGAAAAGCCAGTCGCCAACGGGAACTTTTCGCGAAGCGTTGAAAAGTTCCCGTTGGGACGCACAGCGCTGGCGCTGGCGACACGGCGTTTTATAAGCTCATCGTTACCCGCAACATCTTCAGGCAGCCGATGCTGCGCTGACGTCATTCATCAAAGATCATAGCGACGATACTTTTGCCATTGCCCGGCTTTACGCTTGGCGCGGCCGGACCGACAAGACCCTCGAGTGGTTGCAACGTGCCTATCTGCAAAAGAACTCCAGCTTGAGGCAACTGAAAGTTGATCTGTTTTTGAAAAGCTTTCACGGCGACCCGCGATTTGCCGCACTGCTCAAACAAGTGGGGTAGGCGAAGTAGGCAATTTTTCCCGTTCAGCGGCTTTGCACAGGCTTTCGTTCAGGGGTTATAAAGAGACGGTTTGATTTTTGATGCGCTTTTCCATATATTGCATCAATATTTTAAATTTGCATCAATTATGAGAACAACGATCACACTGGAAGATGATGCGTTTGCCACGGCCAACACCTACGCGCGCGCGCGCGCCTTGAAGCTCGGGCAAGCGATATCCGAGCTGATACGCAAAGGCAGCGCGGAAAAACTGCCGCTGCGTCAGGAAAATGGCGTTTGGGTCTTTGATCTGCCCGCTGACGCGCCAAAAGTGACCGCTCAACAGGTTCAAAAGATGCTCGACGAGTCATGAGTCACTTGCTGGATGCCAACGCATTGATTGCCATGGCCTGGCCAACGCATGAACATCATCCGCGCATGATCGGCTGGTTTGGACAGCATGCACGGACCGGTTGGGCGACCACCGCTATCACACAGGCGGCATTCGTTCGCATCATCTCGCAAACGGCGTTTTCCGGAAAACCGGTCGCCATCAGCGAAGTGGCGGAACTTCTACTGCGCAATACCGCGCACACAAAACACAAAATCGTCCCGCTCGATTTCGGCTTTGCCGACGTAGTGCAAGCCTGCACGGGCGGCATCGTCGGCCATCGGCAAGTCACCGACGCCTGGTTGCTTACGGCAGCGATACGCCAAAAAATGAAACTCGTGACCTTCGATTCAGGCATTGGCCAGTTGCTGACAAGCAGCGAACAACGAGCAAAACACGTGATGATTTTGTCGGCGTAGACGCAGCAGTGATCGACTCCGCACAATGAATAACGACACGCAGCGCCACCACCTGCTCGCCATCGTCGCCGCCGACGTCGCCGGTTACTCGAGCTTGATGTCGCTCGATGACAAGGCCACCGTACCGGCGCTCGATGTAGCGCGTGCCGTGTTCCGCGAACAGATCGAGGCTCATCGCGACCGGGTGATCGACATGGTCGGCGATGCTGTGCTGGCGGCTTTTGATTCCGCTGTGGGTGCGGTCGAGACTGCGTTGGCGGTACAGCAGCACCTCGCCGATTCGCATGGCGATACACCCGAAGATCGACGCATGCGCTTTCGCATCGGCATCTGGCGCAAGGCGGGTTTGCCGGAGTGAGTCGTCAGAAAGATCAAACGGAAGCGCCCGCCCCGGTTTCCTTCTTCGATGCTTTCCGCTTCTGGCTCAAGCTCGGCTTCATCAGCTTCGGTGGCCCGGCAGGGCAGATCGCGATCATGCATCAGGAACTGGTCGAACGGCGGCGCTGGATTTCCGAACGGCGTTTCTTACATGCCTTGAATTACTGCATGCTGTTGCCGGGACCGGAGGCACAACAACTGGCCACCTATATCGGCTGGTTAATGCACCGTAAGGTTGGTGGAATCGTCGCCGGTGGCCTGTTCGTGCTGCCTTCGGTCTTCATCCTGATCGGACTTTCTTGGATCTACATGGCGTACGGCAGCGTGCCGGCGGTCGCTGGCGCGCTCTATGGCATCAAGCCTGCCGTCGTTGCGATCGTGCTCTTTGCGGCCTGGCGCATTGGCTCGCGGGCATTGAAAAGTGAGGCTCTGTGGGCGCTGGCGGCGGCAGCGTTTATTGCCATCTTTATTTTCGCTGTGCCGTTTCCGCTAATCGTTTTGGCTGCGGCATTGATCGGCTACCTTGGCAGCCGTATTGCGCCCGAGCAGTTTCGTACCGGAGGCCACGCAGCGGGAAAGAAATCCTACGGCGCTGCCCTGATCGACGATGACACACAGACGCCGACGCACGCGTGCTTTCGCTGGGGCGCCTTACTGGGTGTTGCATTGGTCGGCCTCGCGTTGTGGCTGGGCGTGATGGCAACTCTGATGTCGATATATGGCTGGCAGGGTACGCTGACACAGATGGGTTGGTTCTTCACCAAGGCCGCCCTGCTCACCTTCGGCGGCGCATATGCCGTCCTTCCGTATGTGTATCAAGGCGCTGTCGAGCAGTTCCAGTGGCTGAGTGGCCCGCAAATGATGGACGGCCTTGCGTTGGGTGAAACCACGCCGGGGCCACTGATCATGGTGGTTGCGTTTGTCGGCTTTGTCGGCGCGTGGACGCATCAGGTATTCGGTAGCGACTCGCTGCTGCTGGCTGGGATCGCCGGCGCTTGCGTCGCCACTTTATTTACATTCCTGCCCAGTTTTCTGTTCATCCTCGGTGGCGGTCCCCTTGTGGAATCCACTCACGGCGATCTCAAGTTCACCGCACCACTCACCGGGATCACGGCTGCCGTGGTCGGCGTCATTGTGAATCTGGCTGTGTTTTTTGCCTATCACGTACTCTGGCCAAAAGGATTTGGCGGCACCATCGACTTCTTTTCGGCAGCGCTGTGCCTGGGCGCAGCAATTGCCCTATTTCGCTACCAGCTCGGAATCATCTCTTTGCTGACTATCTTTGCAGGAATCGGCGCAGCGAGCGCGCTGTTGCACTAAGCGCCGTCCAGTCATCGCCAGCGCGATCATCCCTTTAGGAACTTTTCAGCCTGACATCAGAAATAATCGATGCTCGCGACCGCGATCTCCTCCTTCTTGGCGATTCCACTGGCGACCATGTCTTCGAAAAATGTAACCTGATTGCGGCCGTTTTTTTTGCTGTGATACAAGGCCTGATCGGCATAATCAAGCAAGGTCATGGCAAACACCTCGCGCACCATGCGCGTTGCGCCAATGCTGATAGTGACCTGCCCCACCTGCGGAAATGAATGCGCTTCGACCGTGCGACGCAATCTTTCCAGCGTGAGCCGGCTACTGGCCTGATCGGCGCAGCGAATGATGACGACAAATTCCTCACCCCCAAAACGGAAAATCATGTCGTCGCCACGGAATACCGATTTAAGAATCTGTGCCAGCAAAACCAGCACTTCATCGCCATAGAGATGGCCGAAGCGATCATTGACTGACTTGAAATGGTCAATATCCACCATGGCGATCCAGTAGCCAAGCGGCTGATCGACGCGCCGTTCAATCTCGACCGCATCGTTCTCGGGCACGATCAACTCATAGACCTTGCTGATGCACTCATCAAACGTCTTGCGATTGGCCAAACCGGTCAATTGATCCGTTTGCGCATCCTGCAACAAAGCACAAAAGTTGCGATAGACCTGAAGCATCCCCGTCACCAGGTGTGAATTCAATCGTGTCAAAGATTCGCGCGTGGAAATCAGCAGGTACGTATGCGCAGCCCGCGTGATTTGCAGGGCATGGATGGTCAACAGACGGTTGTCAATTTTCAAACAATGTTCTCTAGCATTTGAGTTGCTCAAATGCTCGAATACAGCGCGCAACTCATCGGGAACTTTAATATCGTCAACCTTCACCGCGCAGTTGCTCTGCCCGAAGGTAATCTCCATACGCGGCCGACCTTTTGAATCCAGCTTGAGCAAGCTAAGCCCCTGCGGCTGCAAAAATTCGTTCAGGGTCTTGAGCAGGCTGAACTCAAGCAGTTCCAGATCCCGGATCGCCGTCAGTCCGGCTAACTGGTCAACCAATCGTGGTGCACTGCTCATTTTGAAATCCTCCAGCAATGAATAGACTCTGATGACAGAATTATCTACCCCGCAGAACTACGTCTGACATGTTTTTTTACGTTGCCACGACAGCGCGCACTATAGCCTTCGCTGATTTTCAACAGTTCATCAGGTGGCGGTTAATACGATCCAATCCTTTCAGGTCATGGATGTCAGCTTCGAAATAAGGAATCTGCCGAACCCACACCTTTGCGCGCGCTTGGAGTTGCTTGATCTGTAACCGATCCTGCTGCGCCAAGGCGGAGTAGCGCGTCCACGCAAGCAGCAACTCGGCCACCAGGGGTTCAAGATTGCTCCCGTTACTAAAGGTCTTATTGCCCGCGCGCAAGCAGTCGACTACGTCGGCAACACGCGGCAGTGCATCTGCCGATGGCACGGAACCATCAGCGAGCCGATGCACGCGATTAACAATGAATCCGCCCAGCTTGACACCATAGCCATCAATCTTGCTAAGAAAATAATTCGCCTCCTGCATGTGCGATGGTGATGGGCTGGTGACGAGAAGGAAGAGCGTGTCCTTGCTCTGCAGCAGTTGCTTTACGGCCTTGGAACGGCCACTAATTCCGTCGTACAGTTCATCGAACGATTGAAAGAAATCGGCCATGTCCGTGAATAGTTCACCGCCCGTGATTCTTTCGAACAAGCTGGCGACCAGCTTGGTGCTTCGTCGCAACCAGCTCAAATAGGTCTTGCCAGCCTTCATCGCCCCGCCAAATACTTTCTTGACCACGCCGGAATCCAGCACGCCGATCATCCGGTCGGGCGAATCGAGAAAGTCGAGGGCATGCTGCGTTGGCGGGGTATCCAGAACAATCAGGTCAAACTCGTTGCGTCGGGTCAATTCGTAAAGCTGCTCCATCGCCATGTACTCCTGCGTGCCGGCAAGCGCGTCGGAGATCTGCTGATAGATCACATTATTCAGGATGCGCTCGGCAACCTCCGGGCGCGGCGAATAACGTGCGACCACTTGATCAAATGTATGCTTGGTATCGAGCATCATGGCCCACAGTTCGCCCTTCATTGGCAAGCCCTGCGCGGCAAAAAGTTCCGGCGCAACGCGACGGGGATCGTTATCCAATTCGGACAAACCCAGCGAGGATGCCAATCGGCGTGCCGGATCGATGGTCAGCACCAGCACCTTGCGCCCGGCTTGAGCCGCGGCACAAGCCATTGCAGCGCTGGTCGTGGTCTTGCCCACGCCGCCGCTGCCGCAGACAACAAGCAAACGCTTTTCGCGCAGCATGGTGACGATATCTTTGTCGTTGGTGGTCTTTGCGGCTCCCTTCACCACACTTTTGGCCGCGCGCCGCAATCCAAATCCAGCAAGCCGACTCATGTCAATACCTCGGCCAACTGCCGCACGCTATCGAGGTTCCACGGCGTAGAAAAAATAAATGGAACTTCGATGAATGAAAGATCCGTTCGCCCCTCCAGCCCTGCCAGATGCTGCGCGTTGAGCTGGCTACGGCCCTCCATCAGGTCCGCCACTGCAAGAAGCGAATTCAGATCGATGCTTCCCCAGCACCGCGCGACCTCATTGCTGCCAGCGGCCTTGCGCAGCACGTCGAGCAGGCCGGCATGCGCTGCACGATAGCTCGGCGGCACAACCGCATTGACGAGAATATCGCCGAGCGGAATGTGTATGTCCTCGCGAATTGCAGCGATCATGTCCAAGGTCTCGCTGACCGGCATTTCC
The DNA here is from genome assembly GCA_964484585.1 of uncultured Propionivibrio sp. Taxonomy (GTDB): domain Bacteria; phylum Pseudomonadota; class Gammaproteobacteria; order Burkholderiales; family Rhodocyclaceae; genus JADKHX01. The sequence continues at coordinate 5,678 of CAZAGR010000100.1, forward strand.
TCGGCCAACGTCACAATATGCATGCGAGTACGCCGCGGATCCTGAAGAAGTTCAGCAATCAATCTGGCTTTCTGAAAAATCGGCCCGGCCTTGCTGCCGCGCATGGCCAGCACCGGCGAACGAAACAGCGTCAGGCCATGCCCGGTCGCCGGCGCATCAAGGATGATCAGATCGTATTTTGGCTTTCCGTGTGAATCCACCGCCCGTTCAAGTTCAACGAGTTTGCTCAGCGTCATGATTTCCTTGAAGCCCGGCGCTGCCTGTACAAAAGCCCGGATCAGACGCGACTCGATAACCGGGCGCGACAACGTATCGAACCGCAAGGTAGAACGAACATAGTCGTTAAACGATTCCTGAGGATCGATGTAGATCGACGACAGACCGGGAATTCCAAGCGGCGTTTCACGAAAGTTCGACGCCCCATACCCAAACATTGGCGCGATTTTCTCGTTCTCACCCATTTCGCAGATCAGGGTTTTCATGCCCTTAGCGGCGGCGCGCAGCCCTAGCGCAGCCGACAGCGTCGACTTGCCGACGCCGCCCTTGCCGCTCAAAATCAGCAAACGGCGATCAAATCCGATCATGCAGGGTGCCTTGCGCAGGTCGATATTTGGAACAAATTGGCGGCGTTGGAGAGTTCAAGATTGGAAGGGTAGATTAGATCAGCCGAAGTATCACCGGCCGAGGCAGCAGCGTCAAACTCACGCTTTTTGAGGCCGCGAGCCGATCGCGAGGTATGCGAAAATCGCAAGGCCGCAGCTCAGGAAAACTCAGGAGGACATTGTGCATTCCGCTCGTCATTTGTTTGAGTCGCTAAATCGCGACTATCTGGTGGTTCACAAAACCAAGGAGGATCTATTCTGGAGCACCTATATGGCGACCTCCGACGATCACGCCGGCTTTGCGCGGGCGGAACAAGCGTACAAGGCCTTCATCTCTGATCCGGAAAATCTGAAATCGGTGCGCAATGCTCTTGCAAGTCTGGATGCCGGGGCAATTTCGGAAGATCAAGATCTTGCCGGTTTGCGCCACGGTTTGAAAGGCTGGCAGGCCCTGTTTGAATGCAACATCGTGGACAACGACGCTGCGCGCGTACTCATGCGCGACCTGGTTGACATGGAATCAGCATCGTTTGCCAAGCGCAGAGAGTTCACCCTGCATCACATCAACGAGGCGGGCGAGCGGGAAGAGGCGACGCTAGGGATGCTCAGCACCAATATCGGCACCAACCCCGATGAAGCCGCGCGTAAGAGCTCGCACGATGCAATGCTGGAACTGGAACACTGGGTGCTAAGCAACGGCTTTCTCGATATTGTGAAACAGCGCAATGCCTTTGCCCGCGCTCTTGGTTACCGCGATTACTTTGACTACAAAGTGCGCAAGAACGAGCAGATGTCGCCGGAACAACTGTTTGCCATACTCGACGATTTCGAATCCCGTACCCGTGATGCCAACACCCGTGCGCTCGACGAGCTCAAGCAGGTTCGCGGCGCCGATTCAACCAAACCATGGAACCTTCGCTTCAATATCAGCGGTGACGTGACCCGCCAGCTTGATCCCTACCTGCCCTTTGCCAAAGGACTGTGCCGTTGGATCGACAGTTTTCGCAGTCTGGGCATCACCTACCGCGGCGCGACTTTGCAGCTCGATCTGCTGGAACGCAAGGGCAAGTACCAGAACGGCTTTTGTCACGGCCCAATTCCGTCATTTTTTGATCGCGAGCAGGGCTGGGTTGCGGGGCAGATCAATTTCACTGCGGAAGCCAAGCCCGACCAGATCGGCAGCGGCGCACGAGCCATCAACACATTGTTCCACGAGGGTGGGCACGCCGCACATTTCGCCAACGTAACGCAGAACGCGCCCTGTTTTTCGCAGGAGTTCGCCCCGACGTCAATGGCCTACGCAGAGACGCAGTCGATGTTCTGCGATAGCCTGCTCGAGGACGCCGACTGGCTGAAGCGCTATGCCCGCAACGCCGCCGGCGAGGCGATTCCCGATGAACTGATCCGCCAGCGCATCGCCACCACACAGCCTTTTGCCGCCTATGGTGAGCGCGGCATTCTGGTGGTGCCGTATTTCGAGCGCGCGCTGTATGCGCTTGCCGACGATGAACTGACTGCGGAAAAAACACTCGCACTGGCACGTCAGTTCGAGCAACAGATTTTGGGTATTCCCGTTGGCCCGCGTCCGCTGCTGGCAATTCCACATTTGCTGAATCAAGAATCGGCTGCGTCCTATCATGGCTATCTGCTGGCCAACATGGCCGTGTATCAAACGCGCGCCTGGTTCGAGCGCGAGTACGGCTATCTGACGGACAACCCCGCCGTCGGCCCCAAACTTGCAGAGCACTACTGGGCGCCAGGCAACAGCATCAACCACAATCAGACCCTCATCAACCTGACCGGCGAAGCCTTCAACGCCAAGTATCTGGCCGATAGCTGCAATCAGACCGTCGACGAGGCATGGCTTGAAGCCAAAGCGAAAATGTCTTCCGCGGCGACTCGCGCCTATCCACAAAACGGCCTGACCGACCTGGACGCGACGATCCGCATCGTGCATGGTGCGGAAGTGCTGGCTGAGAACGTCGACTCCGACGAAGCCATGTGCCTGCAATTTGAACGCTGGGTCAGCGAACATTTCCCAACACCGGATCAATCTTCCAGGACGACGCTGCAATGAACACCATCACCCTTTACCCCGCCATCGCCCCTAACCGCAGCGGCAAGCTGCCTGTGGACGACATTCACACACTTTATTGGGAGGAATGCGGCAACCCTAATGGCGTGCCGGTGC
>CAZAGR010000101.1:0-8438 GCA_964484585.1 uncultured Propionivibrio sp.
CGGCCAATATGCCTATCGTGACCGCCGTCAGCGGAAGCGTCAGTTCCGCGTCCTGTGGATTGCACGTATCAATGCAGCAGCTCGTGAATTGGGCATGAAATACAGCACGCTGATGGACGGACTCAAAAAAGCATCGATCGAAGTCGATCGCAAGGTACTGGCTGATTTGGCAGTGTTCGACAAACCGGCATTTGCCGCGTTGGCCAGTCAGGCCAAGGCAAAATTACCGGCCTAAGTTCGTACCACCCCGAAAAGGAGGCCCGGAGTTTTTGGGGCCTCCTTTTTTGATTTCGGCTACTGCGCTCAGTGCTAATTTTGGCGGCCGCTGACGATCCTTATAGCCGAAGTTTGTTAAGACTCTTTACCTGCGTACTCGTTCGGTTCAATTTCAGATCAATTGATTGATGGATAACCTGGAACAACTTGTCAGTTCTGCTGTTGCAGATTTTGCTGCAGCAATGGAACCAGCCAAACTGGAAGATGCCAAAGCCGGCTATCTCGGCAAGGATGGCTCCCTGACCGCGTTGCTGAAGGGTATGGGTAAGCTGGCCCCCGAGGAGCGCAAAACAACAGGTGCGGCGATCAATCTCGCCAAGGAACGCATAGAGTCGGCGCTGGCGGCACGGCGTGCAGCGCTGCGCAATGCTCAACTTGAGGCACAACTAGCTGCAGAAGCGCTCGACGTCACCCTGCCCGGTCGCGGCCTCGCACGTGGCAGTCTTCACCCGGTCATCCAGAGCCTGGATCGCATCGAGCAACTCTTCCGCTCAATCGGTTTCGATGTCGCGGACGGCCCGGAAATCGAGACCGATTGGCATAATTTTACGGCACTCAACACGCCGGAAAATCACCCAGCGCGCTCGATGCACGACACCTTTTATCTGCGGGATGCGGACGGTAACGTGCAGAGAGACGTCTTGCTGCGTACCCATACTAGTCCAGTGCAAATTCGCACGATGCTGGCGCATGTTGATCGCTACAAGCACCTCGATACTTTGCCCGAACTGCGCATCATCTGTCCTGGTCGCGTCTATCGAGTTGACTCTGACGCAACGCACTCACCGATGTTTCATCAGGTCGAAGGCCTATGGGTGGGAGACAACGTCAGCTTCGCCGACCTGAAGGGTGTGGTCGCGGATTTTTTGCGCAGCTTCTTTGAGAGTGACGAATTAAAGGTTCGGTTCCGGCCGTCTTTCTTTCCCTTCACGGAACCCTCCGCAGAAATCGATGTGGCATTTATGAGCGGACCGTTGGAGGGGCGTTGGCTCGAGATTGCGGGCTGCGGCATGGTTCATCCCAACGTATTGCGCTTCGGCGGCTTTGATCCTGAAAAATACACCGGCTTCGCCTTTGGTATGGGGCCTGACCGACTCGCCATGTTGCGCTACGGCATCAACGATTTACGCCTGTTCTTCGAAGGCGACCTGCGCTTCCTGTCGCAGTTCCACTAACACCGGCATCGGTTATCCGTTCATGCAATTTTCCGAATCCTGGCTACGCAGCCTCTGTAACCCGCCAATCAATACGGAGGCCCTGTGCCACCTATTGACCATGGCCGGCCTTGAAGTAGAAGAGATCAAGCCTGCTGCCGCAGCGTTCACCAATGTAGTCGTAGCTCGCATTCTCTCGGCAGACAAACATCCTGATGCCGACAAACTCAAGCTGTGTCGTGTCGATATTGGACAGGCCGAACCCCTGCAGATTGTGTGTGGCGCACCCAACGTGTTCATTGGTATGAAAGTGCCCTGCGCCATGATCGGCGCCATTCTTCCCACCATCAAAATCAAGCAAGCCAAGGTGCGCGGGGTCGAAAGTTTTGGCATGCTCTGTTCAGCGCGGGAGCTTGGCCTGTCCGAGGATCATGGCGGCCTGATGACACTCGGCGATGACGCCGTCGTTGGCATGGACATACGCCAGCTGCTTGATCTAGACGACAATCTGATCACCTTGAAGCTGACGCCAAACCGCGCCGATTGCCTGTCGCTGACCGGTATCGCCCGAGAAGTCGCCGCACTTAGCGACTCACCGCTGACATTGCCTGAAATACCCCCAGTGGTTGCAACCCACGGAGACCAACGCAACGTTATTTTGGATGCGCCCGCCGCGTGTCCGCGGTATTGCGGACGACTCGTTCGCAACGTGAATGCGGGGGTGACAACACCCCAGTGGATGAAGCAGCGCATTGAGCGTTCCGGACTTCGATCAATTTCAGCGCTGGTAGACATCACCAATTACGTGATGCTGGAGCTCGGGCAACCGCTTCATGCGTTTGACGATACACAACTTTCCGGAGCAATCCACGTCCGCCATCCAACTACCGATGAATCGCTCGTATTACTCAATGGTCAGACCATCAAATTAGCGTTTGACACGGCAGTGATCGCCGATGACAGAAAGGCCTTGGCGATCGCTGGCATCATGGGAGGCGAACATTACGGTATAGGCGAGCTGACGACTGATATCTTTCTCGAAAGCGCATACTTCACTCCGACCGCCATCGCGGGAAAAGCCCGCGCCATGGGGTTTTCAACCGACGCATCGCACCGCTACGAGCGTGGCGTGGACTTCAACTTGCAACGTCAAGCAATCGAGCGGGCGACTCGACTGATTCTTCAAATCTGCGGTGGCCAGCCTGGATCGGTTGTCGAAGCTGTGAATGAAGCCCATTTACCCAAGCGGGCAGCAGTCACACTGCGCACTGCGCGTGTTGAAAAACTGCTGGGGGTTCAATTGACCCCTGATCGTATTGAACACATCCTGCGTGGTCTCGGTCTCGCAGTCCAGCGCCAGGAAAGCGGCTTTGCCGTAACGCCACCCTCATTTCGATTCGACATTGAAATCGAGGAAGACCTCATCGAGGAAATCGCGCGCATCCACGGTTACGACAACATTCCTTCGCGCCCGCCAACCGCGCGTGCGGTGATGATGCCATCCTCCGAATCGACTCGCTCGCCAATGGACCTTAGACGCCGGGTCGCGGAACGTGATTATCACGAAGTGGTTACCTACAGTTTTGTGGATAGCGCCTGGGAAGCTGATTTCGCTGGAAACATTGAACCAATCGTACTGGCCAATCCAATCGCCAGCCAGATGAGCGTGATGCGATCCACGCTGATTGGTGGCCTGATCGGTGCCATGATCACCAACCGCAAAAGGCAGACTGAGCGCGTACGAATATTCGAAATCGGCCGCTGTTTCTTGCGCAGCACCGACAACGACGCAGTAAATGGATTTCAACAGTCGCTCCGTTTGGCGGCACTGGCAACCGGACCGAGCTCACCCGAGCAATGGGGTTTGACTAACCGTCCCGTCGATTTCTATGACATTAAAGCCGACGTTGAAGCGCTCTTGGGTAATCGTCGACCGCGCTTCGACAAGGCGCATCATCCTGCGCTTCATCCAGGGCGTTCGGCCAATATTCTGGTTGACGACAAGATCATTGGCATCATTGGTGAATTGCATCCGCAGTGGGTACAAAAATACGAACTGGTCAGCCTCCCGATCATTTTCGATATTGAACTTGCCCCTCTCTTGCAAACAACACTTCCTACGTTCACCGACGTTTCGCGGCAACCTTCGGTGACACGCGACATTGCGCTTGTCATCCCAAGCGAACAGGCTCTTCAGCCTCTACTGGACGCGCTGAAGGCGGCTTCGCCGAAGATTGTTCGAGACATACATTTATTCGACATCTACCAAGGCAAAGGCCTTGATGAAGGACAAAAAAGCCTTGCATTTCGTATAGTTATGCAAGATACTCAACGCACTCTCGAGGATGCAGAAGTTGAGGCAGTGGTCGCTAATCTATTAAAAATGGCAGCCGAAGACTTCCACGCACGCCTGCGAAACTAAAGTCACGGAGCCCCTCCAAATGACCCTAACCAAAGCCGAACTCGCCGACCTTCTCTTCGAAAGAGTGGGTCTGAACAAGCGCGAAGCAAAAGACATGGTGGAGGCGTTCTTTGATGAAGTACGGTTGACACTTGAAGGTGGCGACGGTGTCAAGCTTTCCGGGTTTGGCAACTTTCAGCTTCGTGACAAACCGCAGCGTCCGGGCCGAAATCCAAAGACCGGAGAAGAAATTCCGATCACGGCCCGCCGCGTTGTCACCTTTCATTCCAGTCAAAAGCTGAAGACGGCAGTGGAGACCACTCCTCGTGGTAGCGTCCAGCAGTTCTAGATCTGACCTTCCACCGATTCCCGCCAAGCGCTATTTCACAATAGGTGAAGTCAGCGATTTGTGTGGCGTCAAGCCACATGTCCTGCGCTACTGGGAGCAGGAATTCACACAACTCAAACCAGTCAAGCGCCGCGGGAACCGGCGCTATTACCAACACCATGAAGTACTGCTGGTAAGGCGAATCCGCGAATTGCTATATCAGGACGGATTCACGATCAGTGGCGCGCGCAACCGCCTCGGCGATGGTGGCGAGCGACAAGAAGACATTTCGGAATCAGTCGCGCCAACCGAGCGAATATCTGTACGTGATGAGATCGACAGTCTTATCGCATTTCTGAGCAATCCGATCTGAGTCAACGGTCGTCCTGATATAATTTCCCTCTCAGTCGGGGCGTGGCGCAGCCTGGTAGCGCACTTGCATGGGGTGCAAGGGGTCGAGTGTTCGAATCACTCCGTCCCGACCAAGTAATACCAAGGGTTTCCGGTTCATCTCCGGAAACCCTTTTTACTTCAGAATTCAGTTTCCACAAAAAGTGTCCAACAGCACGGATATTTAACATTGCAATTGCCGCCGTCTCACCACCGCCGACTTTCTGGATTTTGCGAATCAAATTCAGCGGTCGTCGCGCGGTCCGCTTATCTAGATTTCGCTACCAGAATTTCGACTGCGAAAGGGTGCCCCAAAAACTGGCTAGGACTCGCGGTTGCGCCATAGGCGCCTGATTGGAAAACCACAATGAAGTCGCCAATCGAAGCAGGGGGCAATTTAATTTGTGTGGCCAAGATATCAAGCGGGGTGCACAATGGGCCGACGACGCTGTAAGTCACTTCGTCAGTTTTATCGAGCTTTGTGCCCAACACCACCGGGTAATTTTTGCGAATGACCTGCCCAAAATTGCCGCTGGCGGCCAAGTGGTGATGAAGGCCGCCGTTCGTGATCAGGTAGTGTGTGCCGCGCGAAATTTTGATATCTTGAATGGCACACACATAGATGCCGGATTCCGCGACAAGGTAACGACCCAGTTCGAGCGTGAGTCGTGCCTGAGGGTGGGCCGATGCAAGCTCGGCGTCCAAGCGCTGCAGGTTGTCGGCAATTGGCGCAATGTCAAGCCGAGTTTCTCCCGGAAAATAAGGGACGCCGAATCCGCCACCCAGATTCAGCGATTTGATCGGCCCGGGCGCTGATTCTGCCAACTGAAGGGCAAGCGCAAAACACTTCTGTTGAGATTCAATAATCGCCGCGTGCTGCAAGTTCTGACTGCCTGTGTACAGTTGAAACCCCTCGAACGCCAGTTCAAGTGAACAGACTTGTTTCAGCGCAAGCGGAATTCGCTCTGCATCAATACCAAAGGGCTTGGGGCCACCGCCCATCTTCATGCCCGAGCTTTTAAGCTCAAAGTCGGGATTGACGCGCAGTGCGACGCGTGCAGCGATGCCGAGTGTCTGCGAAATACCGGCAATGCGGTTCAACTCGGTTTTGGATTCGGCATTGATCAATACCCCCGCAGCGATTGCCTGGCGCAGCTCCTGCTCTGACTTCCCTGGGCCGGCAAAACTGATGCGGGAAGGCGACATACCGGCATTGAGCGCAACGAGCAGTTCGCCCGCAGACGCCACATCCAAGCCATCGACGTGCGTTGCCACGTGACTGACCAGAGCCGGCATCGGGTTGGCCTTGATCGCGTAATGCAGATCGATACGTGCCGGTAGCACTGATTTAAGCTCCCCAATACGCGCTGTGACGGCGCCGCGATCGTAGGCAAAAAACGGCGTGCGTCCGACCTGAAGGGCGAGGCGCGAGAGTGGAATGCCACCCACAACCAGTTCGCCGTTTTCAATCGGAAATTGGGTTAGCGGGGCGTGTTTGGGCGCTGTGATGGTCATGCGTCGGGTTCCTGAAAAATAGTGGCGACTTCCGCCGCGAGCAACTGCCGGTCGACCTTGCCGTTGGCGTTACGCGGCAGCGACGTACTGCCCAGTCGAATGAGCGCGGGTAGCATCCAGGCGGGAAGCTGACGCTTGAGTTGAGCGAGTATGGAATCCTGGGTCACACCTTCGTCGCGTGCTTGAACAAAGGCAACGATGGCCTGCCCGAGAACAGGATGCGTCACTCCAATCGCGGCGACTTCGCTCACCTGGCCGGTGGCGTAGGTTGCTTCTTCAATTTCCGTTGGGCTCACCCGGTAACCCGATGTTTTGATCATGTCATCGCGGCGGCCGACGAAGTAGAGAAAACCGTCTTGATCGCGGCGTACAGTATCGCCAGAAAAAACTCCGATCTCAGGCAGAGATTGCCCTTCGCGCAATGGTAAAGGCCGATACGTCTCTGCGGTCTTTTCTGGATTGTTCCAGTAGCCCAATCCGACTAATGCGCCGCGCTGAACAAGTTCGCCCGGCTCATCATCCGAACACTCCGACCCGTCATCGCGCAGGACAAGAACTTCGGCGTTAGGAATCGCGCGCCCGATGGAGTCCGGGCGGCGGTCCACTTCATCGGGCGGGAGATATGTCGCACGAAATGCTTCGGTGAGCCCGTACATGAGAAAGGGTTTGGCACAAGGTGCCCGCTGACGGAGCGATGCCAGCGTTTGGCGCGGCATGCGCCCGCCGGTCGACGCAAAATAACGCAGGGATGACACGGCCGCCGCCGGCCAGCTCAGTGATGCCAACTGGATCCAAAGTGGCGGTACCGCAGTGAGGCCGGTTATCTGGTCGCGCTCCATTACGCGCAACACGTCGCGAGGCATCAGGTAGTTCAGCAGCGAGACGCCTGCACCGACACTGAAGGCAGTGGTCAGTTGAGAAAACCCCGCATCGAAAGACAAAGGCAAAGCCGCCAGCAGCCGGTCGTCTGCGGTATTGCCCAGGTAACTCGCCACGCTGTGCGCCCCCGCAACCATATTGCAATGAGACATCATCACGCCCTTGGGTCGCCCTGTACTGCCTGAGGTATAAAAAATACAGGCGAGGTCGCCATCGATGACGCGATGACCGGGCTGCGCTTTCTGTGTGGACAGGTCAGCCCAGGACTCACCGTTGTGATCATCGACGATCACCTTTTGCAATTCGGTCGGTAGGCTAATGTCGCCAATCAAGGCGTTGCGATCCAAGGTAGTCACCAAAAAGGCAACGCTGCAATCGCTCAGAATATGCGCAACCTGGCTTGATTTAAGTTGCGAATTGATGGGCACGAAGACCCCTCCGGCGAGGCTGGTCGCAAAAGCCGCGACGACAAACTCCTGACGTTTTTCCATCCAGACCGCGACGCGTTGGCCGCGCTGTAATCCCATTTCAAGCAGCCGTGCAGCCAGGCCTTCCGCCGACCGCCACAACTGGGCGTAGCTAATGCGCGTGTCGCCATCGCTGAGCGCAATGGCCTCCGGCGTGCGCAGCGCAGAGTTCAGGAGCAGATCATGGAGCAGAAATCTAGCGGTCATCTCGTTTGAGTTTGTTTTTCAGCCAACGCGGACCAAAGTGTCGCAATGCCGTCATTACACCAGACAGCGAGTGTCGGTTAAACGCCAACAACGCTACTAATTGGCGCTTGTGCGTCATCCACTCAGCCTTGTATTCATCATCACCGGTCAAGAAATCAACTTCCGCAACGTGGTCGACATCCAGCACATGCTTAAAAAGTGCGGCGGTCAAGACGGTCCCGACGCCTTGTTTTGCGAATCGTGAATCGTACGCAAGTTTATAGATCGAGGCAGTCTGATCGCTCACCAGCCAGATTTGCGCCGCAGCCGGCTCTCCATTTACACGCAAGATGCCCAAACGGAGAGAACCCCTGCGCGCGGTCAGTTGGCAGAGTTCGGTGATAAAGCGTGGAAATGCCTCGGGCGGCTTCCAACTCGCCTCATAGACACGCTCGTACTCCGTGAGCGCACGTTGCAATGCATCACCCTCCGTGCTGAAAATTTCAATCTCAAACCCCGGGGGTGCAGAGAGTTTGTCCTGACAGCGGCGCAGGGTATTGCGCAGGCGCGACGGCCGCCCCGCCAGATAGTCCGCCCAACCGAGATCCTTGCAGGGCAGATACCAGTTCATGCTTACCGGAAGCACGTCGCACCAGAAGCCTTGCGCAGTCAACGCGCGTTCAAGCAGCTTAAGCACCGATTTGTCGGCGCGGAGCGGGCGCAGATCGATCTGGGTCGCGCCGTCGGCGCGTAGCTGCAGGGCCAGAGCATTGACTTCGTCGGATGACGGAAACGTGCCATTAACAAAGCCAAAGTCCGGACTATAAAAGTTCGCGCAGGAC
>CAZAGR010000102.1:0-8427 GCA_964484585.1 uncultured Propionivibrio sp.
GGCGACGCGCGCACCCAGATCGGCACAATTGCGCGCCACGTTGGCAGCCCCTCCGGGACGCTCTTCCGTTCGCTCAATTTTTACCACCGGCACTGGCGCTTCCGGCGAGATGCGTGACACATCGCCGAACCAATAGCGGTCCAGCATGACATCTCCCACGACCAAAACACGCGCGGCGGAGGTATCAGGAACCGGCAGACGTAAAGCACTAGTCGATGTCATCTCAAGGAAATTCCTCTGTTCGTTTAACCCGCTCTAATTCGACGCAATTTAGAGAATGCACCGCCCTGTGTCTAGGGGGTGATGTCGAACTCTTCCGTGCGCCGCGGCGGATAGGATTCCCATGCGCCACATCCGGGACAACGCCAATAAAACTGACGCGCCTTGAAACCGCACGCATCGCAGCGATAGCGGGCAACGCGACGGGTGTGGACATGAATCAAATTTTTGACCAGCTCCAGATCTGCGCGACGTTCGGGCGGCACCACCAGTAGCTGCGCCTGCAACAACTTGTCAAGACCAAGCAAAGTTTGATTGCGCCGTAACTCGTCGCGTACCAAGGTGTAGGCCGCCTGAGGACCTGCGCTGTCCATTTCAGACTGAAACACTGCATCGAGCAGATCCAGCGAAGGGTAGTGCTCAAGATAGCCCCTCAGCAAACTCAAGCCCTGCTCACTGCGATCCAACTCGCGATGCATCTGCATCAGCTTGGTGGCCACCAACGCCAGATAGACCGGATTCTGCTGCTCGACGCGCTTCCAGATCTCGATTGCCGTGTCGCCAGCGCCGACTTTTGCATCGAGATCGCCCAGCAATATGGTCGCGCGAACGCACTTGCGATTGTCGGCCAAGGCGGCATCAAGCAGAGCCCTTGCTTCCTCATGACGATCATTCAACATTTCCACCGTCGCCAGCTCGCAACGGAATTCGGCAATTTCTTTTTGCCACAGATGATCGGCATGATTGGGCATTGCCGAGGCGATTTCAATCGCCTTTTTCCATTCCTTCTCTTGCTGAAATATCTCCAACAAATTGGTCAGGGCTTCCTCATCGCGCTCAGTACCACGCAGCTTCAAAAATACCGCTTCGGCACGGTCTAGCAGACCTGCCTTGAGAAAGTCCTGCCCCAACTCGGCCAACGCATGCAGGCGCTGGTCAGCGCGCAAGCCATCACGCTCAATGAGCGTTTGATGTACCTGAATTGCGCGATCGACCTCACCGCGCCGACGAAACAGGCTGCCAAGAGCAAAATGAATTTCTATGGTTTCAGGATCAACTCGCGCGGCCTCGATAAATGACTCGATCGCCTTGTCCTGCTTTTCATTCAGCAGAAAATTGAGTCCCTCAAAATAGGAGCGCGGTAGCGCACGTGACTCACGCATCAGGTGGCGGATATCAATCCGGGCGGCAATCCAGCCCAGGCCAAAGAAAACAGGCAGAGCAGTCAACCACCAAAAATCGAATTCCATCAGGAACCCCCGCTCCGGGTGCTTCTCGAAAATACGGCTGACAAACCCAGCACAGCGCCAACGCCGACACTCGCAAGCACGACCACGTCGAGCGGGATGCGCCAATGCAGATTAAAGAAGAAATTCAGATCAACCGGCTCGCTATTCTTGAGCGCAAGACCAAACAACAAAATAAAAACCACTGCACGCAGGATCCATACAAAAAACCAGCGCACACGATTCATGACAGGCTCAACCCGGCGGACAGCGAGACTGCTCGAAAAAAAGCGGCACCTGCATCAGGCACCGCTTCGAAATGATTGCAACAAAAGTACATCACTGAGGATAGTCAACGCGCTCGCGCAACTCCTTACCGGCCTTGAAGTGCGGTACATATTTTTCCGGTACCTGCACCTTGTCACCCGACTTTGGATTGCGGCCCAAACGCGGCGGCCGGTAATTCAAGGCAAAACTACCAAAGCCGCGGATCTCGATGCGATCACCGCGCGCCAACGCGGCGGTCATCGCATCAAGAATCATCTTGACAGCAAAGTCAGCATCCTTCACCACAAGTTGTGGAAAGCGCGCGGCAAGCCGCGCGACAAGCTCCGATTTGGTCATACAGATTTCCGCGATTTCTTCATTGATTACTGCTGATTCATCTTCGCCTTCAACAGAGCACCCAGATTCGTGGTGCCCGTATTGGGCGAATTGTCCGCGGCAATCTTCTGCATCGCCTGGCTTTGTTCAGCCTGATCCTTGGCCTTCACCGATACATTGATCGAACGCGACTTGCGGTCGACATTGATGATCATGGTTTCGATAACGTCACCCACCTTCAGGTGCGAAGCAAGATTTTCAATGCGCTCACGCGAGAATTCCGACACGCGCAAATAGCCTTCAACTTCCGGCGCCAGTTCAATCACTGCACCGCGCTCGTCAACGCTCTTGACTGCGCCGTTGACCAGACTATTCTTGTCGTAGGTCGCAATAAAACTTGTGAATGGATCTCCATCAAGTTGCTTGACGCCCAGCGAGATACGCTCTTTCTCGACATCGATAGAGAGCACGACGGCTTCCACTTCATCACCCTTCTTGAAGCTCTGCTTGGTCTCTTCAGCCAGCGCAGACCATGACAAGTCAGACAAGTGCACCAGACCGTCGATACCTCCCGGCAAGCCAATAAATATGCCAAAGTCGGTGATTGACTTGATCGCACCGGTGACTTTGTCACCCTTCTTGTGATTGAGTGCGAAATCGTCCCACGGATTCGACTGGCACTGCTTCATGCCAAGACTGATGCGGCGACGCTCTTCGTCGATTTCCAGAATCATCACTTCGACTTCGTCGCCTAGCTGGACAACCTTGGTCGGGTGAATGTTCTTGTTGGTCCAATCCATTTCGGAGACATGCACTAGTCCTTCAATGCCCTGCTCGATCTCAACGAATGCACCGTAATCGGTGAGGTTGGTGACCTTGCCGAACAACCGAGTGCTCTGCGGGTAACGACGGGCGATTCCCACCCACGGATCTTCACCGAGTTGCTTCATACCCAGACTGACGCGATTTTTCTCTTGGTCGAACTTGAGAATCTTGGCCGTAACTTCATCACCGACATTGAGGATTTCGGATGGATGACGCACACGACGCCAAGCCAGATCAGTAATGTGCAACAGGCCGTCGATGCCGCCCAGATCAATAAAGGCGCCGTAGTCAGTAATGTTCTTGACGAGGCCCTTGATGATGGTACCTTCCTGAAGATTTTCCAGCATCTTCTGGCGATCTTCGCCCATGCTGGTTTCAAGCACGGCGCGGCGCGAAACAACCACGTTGTTGCGCTTGCGATCCAGCTTGATAACCTTGAATTCGAATTCCTTGCCTTCAAACGGCGTGGTGTCCTTGACCGGACGCGTATCGACCAAGGAACCGGGAAGGAAAGCACGAATGCCGTTGACCATGACGGTCAGTCCGCCTTTGACCATGCCAGTAATCATGCCCTTGATGAGGACGCTGTCGACCATGGCCTTGTCAAGATCGTTCCAGGCAGCAATGCGCTTAGCCTTTTCACGTGACAGACGGGTCGCACCGTAACCATCTTCAAGCATCTCGATAGCGACCAGTACAAAATCACCCACCTTGACATCGAGTTCGCCACGATCCGTGTGGAATTCTTCCACCGGAATCATGCTCTCGGATTTCAAACCTGCATTAACGACCACGAAATTTTGGTCAATGCGAACAACTTCAGCGGTAATAACTTCGCCGGCACGCAGCTCTTGGCGCGTGAGACTTTCTTCGAACATTGCAGCAAAGCTTTCCATGGGCAAGCCCGCGGAAATAGGGGAATTTGACGCAACAGCGGCAGCAACAGTAGACATGGGAGGGACTTTCAAATTTTGTCGCCGAATGAACGGCAACGGGTTGGTTGGTTAACGCTGCATGGATCGGGCGACCCGCGCAACTCCTGAACTGCAATGGGAACTACTACAACACGATCAACCGCTACTTTCAAACGCTACTTCAAACACTACTACGCCTCGCAGTCTGCCGCTCAATACTGTCCATGACAGCTTTCACGGCGGCATCAATGTCCAACCTCGTGGTATCCACACAGTCGGCATCGTCACTCTGCTTGAGGGGAGCCACACTACGCTGGGCGTCGCGCGCATCCCGTTCTTGCAAATCCTGCAAAAGGGCGTGAATGTTAGCAGTCATCCCCTTTGAGATCAACTGCTTATAACGTCTTTCTGCGCGGGCTTCGGTTGAAGCCGTCAGAAACAGCTTGGCAACGGCCCCAGGGAACACCACAGAACCCATATCGCGACCATCGGCGACCAGTCCGGGGAAGCGACGATAGGCGTGCTGCCGAGCCAACAAAGCATGGCGAACGCCGGGAAGTGCCGCCACTTTGGACGCCCCCACCGACATGGCCTCGGTACGAATCGCGTCAGTCACATCCTCATCCGCCAACCAGATTCGACCCGATTCAAACCGCGCGGGCAGTGTCATCGCCAAGGCAGAAACGCCGGTTTCATCGTCGAATTCGACGCCCGCACGGGCCGCGCTGAGTGCAGTCAAGCGATACAACGAGCCGCTGTCCAGATAATGCAAGCCCAATTTTGCGGCAACCCGCTCAGCCACGGTGCCCTTGCCGGATGCCGAGGGGCCATCAATCGCGATAACGGGCGCGGTAATCTCGGCAAAGGAATCGAAATAATCCGGGAAGGTCTTATTGACGCACGCCGGATCATTAATCGTCACGGGGACGCCAGCCAACGCAGCGAGGGAAAAACACATCGCCATGCGGTGATCATCGTAGGTATCAATAACCGCATCGATTAAAAAAGTCGGCGGTGGCGACACGGCGATCCAGTCGCTGCCCTCCTCCACGGTCGCCCCCAGTTTGCGGAATTCCGTTGCCATGGCGGCAATTCGATCAGTTTCCTTGACGCGCCAGGAAGCGATATTACGCAGCACTGAGCGCCCGTCGGCAAACAGTGCGGCTACGGCCAGCGTCATCGCGGCATCGGGAATGTGGTTCAGATCAAGATCAAACGCACGCAATTTTCCTGATTCCGGGCCGCGAGCTTCAATCCATGTATCGCCCCAGTCGATTCGTGCCCCGATGCTGGCCAGCGCGTCAGAAAACCGAACGTCGCCCTGAATACTGTTGCGACCCACGCCTTCAACACGCACCGGGCCGCCGCCAATGGCGCCCGCGGCGAGAAAATAGGAGGCTGAGGACGCATCGCCTTCGACATGAATCACTCCGGGACTGCGGTAAATCTGCCCTGCGGCAATCGTGAATCGCTGCCAGCCATCGCGTTCAACAAACACCCCGAAACGCGCCATCAAATTTAAGGTGATTTCGATATAGGGCTTGGAAACAAGCTCGGTGCTCATCTCAACCACCACCTCTTCGCCCAGCAGCGGCAAGGCCATGAGCAATGCCGTCAAGAATTGCGACGACACATCGCCACGCAGGCGAATCGGACCGCCCAGCGTTATCCGCGTGGGGCAAATTTCCAAAGGCGGAAAGCCGTCCGCGCCGGCATAACGAATGTCTGCACCGATCTGACGCAGGCCATCGACCAGATCGCCGATCGGCCGTTCATGCATGCGTGGCACGCCAGACAATTGGTAGTGACCGTTCATTAATGCCAATGCAGCTGTCAAGGGTCGAATCGCGGTGCCAGCATTACCCATGAACACGTCGGCCCGCTTGACCGGAAATATGCCGCAGCAGCCCTTCACGCGCCAGGCATGGCCACCCAACGCCGTCACGCCAACGCCGACTTTTTTCAGTGCCGCCAACATCACACGCGTATCGTCCGAATCCAGCAAATCACAGATATCAGTCGTTCCGTCAGCAAGTGCCGCCAGCAGCAACATACGATTAGAAATACTCTTTGAGCCGGGCAGGCGAATGACGCCGGATGCACGCGTCAAAGGGGGGAGATCAAGAGGGTCCATGCGGTATATGACTGTCAAGGTTTAACGGAAAAGCGAATCAAGAAACACTGGATTCCCGCGGCAGCGTAAGGCATCCTCGCGCCGCGAAGCGATGCGTGTCGATGACGTGGTGCAGGAAGTCTATCGAGTCAGGGTCGGCGGACTTCTCCGGGGCGTGCCATAGCTGCTCGACTTCAGCCAACGCAGCCTCATAATCTTTCTTCGTGCGGATAGATCGTAGCTCCACGTCTGCCTCATCAAATCATCTCAACGGTTATCTTGTCATACTGACGATGCGTACCAATGAAGCGGACAACCATCAATCCGCAGTAGTAACGCACGGCCATCCCCAAATGGTAGCAATCTTGCAACGCTCCGCGACGCGCCTGCCAACCCTAAGCCAACGACTTTCGCTTAACCGCGCACCCTTCGACCGTTTACTGCTGGGGCTGATCCGATGAAATGATAGTCCTGCTATTCGCCGACTGGCAACAAGGATTCCATCCAGGCGTCGCGTCGGGTGCGGGCAACGTTGAACATGGCCTCCAAGCCTGCCGCATCGGCGCTGGCCAGCAGTACGCGGGCTCGCATCAACTGCGCCATGTAGGCGTCGACTTCGCCGAGCAGGGCCTGACGATTGGCAATACAGATGTCGCGCCACATCTCGGGGTGGCTGCTTGCAATCCGGGTGAAATCGCGGAATCCACCCGCAGCGAAATTGAATAGCTGATCGGAATTTTCGCGGTCGGCGAACTCATCAACCAGTGCAAACGCGAGCAAATGGGGCAAGTGACTGACTGCGGCAAAGACCTTGTCGTGTTCGTCAGCCGACAGGTGCGAAACCTTGGCTCCGCACAGCTCCCAAAGCCCGGATATTCTTTCCACAGCGGCGACAGAATTTTCGGGCAGTGAAGTCAGTACCACTCGCCGGCCACGATAGAGACCAACGCTCGCTGCGGAGGCTCCGCTCTTTTCTGCGCCAGCGATAGGATGACCTGGAACGAACTGATGAATTTTGTCACCCAGCGCCGCACGCGCCGCTAGCACTACATCAGCCTTGGTACTGCCCGCATCGGTGACTATGCAGTCTGCCTTAAGAAACGGGGCGAGCGCGTTCATATTTGCACCCATCTGGCCTACCGGCATTGCCAGCAAGACCAACTCGGCACCGACCATCGCATCGCTCCAGTTTTCGGCAATGCGATCAATGACGCCAAGTTGCAGCGCTGTATCCAAAGCCGCACGGGTACGTCCGATACCTACGACTTCCTGAACTGCTCCGGCTGCCTTCAGCGCCAAGGCGAAGGAGCCGCCAATGAGGCCGACTCCGGCGATCACCACGCGGTTCAGCATTCGCCGCGCAATGCTTGGTCAAGCGCATCAAGAAAACGGGCATTTTCAAAATCCTGCCCTATCGTGACCCGCAGATGATTCGGCAAGCCATAGCCGGCAATCGGACGGACAATGATCCCTTGCCTGAGCAGTCGCACATTGACCAATGCACCATCGTCGACCGCGAACGTAATGAAATTCCCATGCGAGGGAATGTGCGCCAGGCCGAGGTGTTTCAGACCGGCGACAAGCTGCACCATGCCACGACGGTTAAGTTCGTAACTGCGAGCAAGGAACTCGTGATCATCCAGCGCCGCATGTGCCGCCGCAAGGGCAAGACTATTAACGTTGAATGGCTGCCGTACCCGATTCATCAGATCGGCGACCTTTGCCGACGCAGCGGCGAACCCGACACGCAGCCCTGCCAGACCATAAATCTTGGAGAAAGTCCGGGTGACGATCAGATTTGGAAATTCACCTAGCCAACTCACTGCATCAACACGATCTTCCGGAGCAAGGTACTCGTTGTAGGCTTCATCGAGTACTACCGCCACATTGGACGGAATTGTTGTCAAAAATGACTTGATTTCTGAGTACGGGAGGAAGTTTCCGGTCGGGTTGTTCGGGTTGGCAATCCAGACCAGCGTTGTTGTCTCGTCGATTGCTGCGGCCATTGCATTCAGATCATGCCCGAAGTGACGTGCTGGAACCTGGATGCATCGCGCGCCGGCTGTCGCAGTTGCTATGGGATAAACAGCAAAAGCGTGTTGCGAAAAGACGGCCGAGGTACCCGGCACAAGAAAAACGCGGGCGGCAATATCAAGTACGTCGTTGGAGCCATTACCCAGAACCAATTGTTCCGAATCAAGACCAAAGGTCTGCGCCAACTTGGCAACAAGTTCAAATTGATCCGGATAGCGCTCGCTGCCCCCGAGTACCTTTTCGATGGCATCACGCGCCTTCGGACTCATCCCGAGCGGGTTTTCGTTGGATGCCAACTTGACGATCCGTTCCACAGGAACGCCCGTTTCGCGGGACAGGGCACTAATCGGTTTGCCCGGAACATAGGGCGAAATTGACCGAATATGTTGACCCACGCGAGCCAGAAGTGTCATTGGATCTGTCTCGTCAAAGTGCGGCAGGATAGGAACCAAGAACCTTGACAAATCCGGCGCGCAAGGCGAAATCGGCACGG
>CAZAGR010000103.1:0-8417 GCA_964484585.1 uncultured Propionivibrio sp.
ATTGTTGTGGTGTTTCTCGACCTGCGCGGATATACAGCCTTCACCGAAAAATACGGCGCTGATGAGGTCATGCGGGTTCTCGGCGAGTTTCACGAGGCCATGGGCGAACTGATCATGCACTATGGCGGCACGCTGGAGCGTTTTACCGGCGACGGAATGATGATTTTCTTCAACGATCCAATCGAAATCGACGATCCGGCGGGAATCGCATTAAAAATGGCCGTAGCAATGCAAAACCGTTTCGGGGCGCTAGGCGAGCTGTGGGCAACCCGCGGCTACACGCTGAACATGGGCATCGGCATTGCCAAAGGTATTGCGACTATAGGCGCCATTGGTTTCTCGGGACGACGTGACTATGGCGCTATCGGCAGTGTCACCAACTTGGCTGCGCGACTTTGCGGCGAAGCGGACGGCGGCCAGATTCTGGCCTCGCTGTCAGTCGCTAAGAGTGTCGAAGACAAACCTGATGTACCCAGGCTGACTTCCACCGGACAGCTGGTCCTGAAAGGTTTTCGCGATCCAGTGGACGTGTTCAAGGTCGACATGGTCAAGGCGGTAAATAATCTGTGAGCTATTCGCAGGTACGACAAAATGCGCGCCTGCTGATCGGCGTCAGCTCGGCAATGCTGCTGTCGGTGTTGAGCCTGACTTCCCTGATCGGTCGCATCCCGACCTTGTTGGTCATACTCCGGCGCAAGCTGCGTCGTGCTGTCTCCGAAGCCAAGCCACAGCTGCGGGTAGCCGACAATCCTGATCAGTTATGGCAACAAAACAACTCTCTGCCCGGCAATCGTGGCGATGGTTTCCGTTTCCGCTACTTACTTTTCTTTATTGTCGCCACCCCGATCTATCTTTGGTTCGAATTATCCTTTGGCGTCAATTTGCTCGACATCATGGGCGGCGACAAACCGCCGGAGGCAACGGATTCCATTGAGCATTGGGGGCGCATCATTTCGGGAATTGCGGTCGCCCTGGTGTTCTTGAAAGGCTGGCTTGAAGAGAGCGAAAAATGGAAAAGATCCTGGACGCTGCGCATTATCGTCAGCATTGCCATCTGCGTGTTCAGCATCGTGATGACCTGGATAATTCAGGATGCGGTCATCGAATTTTATATAAAGCGCGGCAAGTCGGAAGTCGCAATTGCCTTGGGTGCCTTGGTGACGCTCGCAGTTGGCGGTATTCTCATGTTGAAATTCTGGCTCCGTCGTTCAGTCCTGAAACGGCGGAGTGGTCTGGTCCCAACGCTGGCGGGTCTGGTAGTCATAGTGGCGCTGGGCAGCGTGCTGATCACGAACTTGAATACGGTGCTGAATGCCGTCGCTCGTCAATTCGGTATATCAGAACGCCTCGCCCAGAGTCTTGGCAGCGAGCGCCAGCAAGCCGCCACGCTGACGCTGGTCCGACGCGGATTGCAACAAGGAATTTATTCCGTGGAAGGGCTTCTTGCCGGTCACGAAACCGCTCACAGCGCCGAGGGTAAGACGGCGCTGGCACTCTTTCCTATCGTTGCCGCAGGAATGGATCAGTCGCATTTTGCAGCCGACCGGGCAGTGATATTGCATCACGTGATGTATCGCGACTGGAATGAACAATACGGCGAGGGCTCGTATAACGCCTTCATCGATATCGTGCGCGGTCTCGAGGAAATGCACGCGGGAGCCTACCGCAAACTGAGCGACGCCTATCCGGCGAATGTCGCCGCGCGCGGCCGCGCTGCAGCGGATGTGCAATGGGATCGGGATGTACGAGATCTACTCACGGGCGGCACGGTTTCACCCGGCTTGAATCTGGCAAATTTCATGAGCGAACCGGCTATTCCAAAATACATTGGCAAGGCTCTCGGCTGTTTTGACTGCGTCTTCCGTGCCGAGATGAAACGCGATGAAGTGACCCGCGAATTATTCAAATGGACGCAAGCGATCAACGTCAGTCAGGCACTGACAACACTGGAGTCAGCGGAACACTTTGAGTCAAGCCGCGACGGCGAGACCGCTGCCCGTACCTACTGGGTTCCCATCTGGGCTTTGCTATTTTCGATGGTCGGCGCCTTCACACACTTGTTCAAAATGGCATTTACGCTAACTGAATACGCCCAGCGTCGCACCTTCCATCGGGCACGGGCATCCGATTCGGCATTGGCTAACTCAATTGTGTGGAACGCCAAAATTTTGATCGCCATCGGCATTCTCGGGCTCATGCTGTTTATTTTCTTCTCGGACAACCGCGTCACCGGAAATGAAACTTACGTTCGCCTTCACGACCGCATGTGGCGCACCGAACCACTGGTCGGCGCCCTTGCCGCACACTGGACCATCAACGCCCAGGCACTGATCTATCCATTCACCAAAAAAATCCGTCCCGACTGGCTGGTATTTTCCAATGATCCGCTCGACTGGCTGCCGATCAAGCGCAAAGAAGACGAATATTAAATTTCATGCGTGCCGACTGTACCCACGATGATGAAAAAACGCAGAAACGAAATTGACCGCACCGCCATGACCGCCACATTCCTGCCTCGACGTTTAGTTTCTGAAAGACACCCCCGATGACTTCCCCCGTTGTACTGCCTGAATTTCAGATTCAATTGCTGACCGAAGCATTGCGCAAAATGTTCGGCGAGGTTGATGCGGAAGTACTGGCGGCACTGACGCCCATGCTTGAGTGGCTTGACGTCTCCGGAGGCGAAGTGGTGGTCCGTCAAGGCGGCACCGACAACGATCTGTATTTCATCATGAGCGGGCGATTGCGCGCCTATGGCGGAAGCGGACAACCGCGTCGCGGACCACGCGCTCAGGAGAGCGAAGGCTTGCGGGGGCGCTTTCTCAGTGAAATGATGCGTGGCGAAACCATCGGCGAAGTAGCTTTGTTTACCGGTGCGCCGCGCTCGGCGACGGTGATTGCTGTTCGGGACTCGGTGCTCGTCAGGATCAGTCGCGCCAATCTCGAAAAGTTGCAGATCACCTATCCGCAGGTAACCATGAACATGGCCCGATTGGTTATTTCACGGATGGCGCAGGCCAACAACCCGCGGCGAATCAAGCGCTGTCCGGTCAATCTTTGTTTGCTGCCGATCACCGCCAATGTCGACCCGCAGAGCTTGGGTGCGCGATTCGCCAGCCACTTTCCGGCGGGCGTGCAGACCATCCTGCTGACGGCCGACGCGATCGGTGAGCGCCTGGACGATCCCGGCATTGCCAACGTCAATAAATCCCAAGGCGATCGGTATCGTCAACTTACCAAGGCGCTGGATGAAATTGAATCACAGTATGCGACAGTAATTTATGCACCCGATGCAGACCTGAAGTCGGAGTGGAGTCAGCGTTGCCTTAGGATGGCTGACCGCGTGTTGTTGCTGGCCGACGCCAAAGCGCAGCCGGAGATCAGCACAGTTGAAATCGATTATCTGGTCGGCGAGCACAAGATCACCGATGCCGAGCAAGTGCTCATCTTGTTGCATGCGGCGAATACGGCGATGCCCAGCCAGACCTCCCGTTGGCTCGATCGTCGCCCGGTGGCAGCACACATACATATTCGTGCAGAGCTCGCTCACGATCTTGCCCGTCTGGCACGCACCCAGAGTGCTCAGGCTGTCGGCTTGGTATTTAGTGGTGGTGCCCGCTGCTTTGCACAACTCGGCGTGTACAAAGCGCTGCAGGAATTCGGGATCCAGATCGACTATGTTGCAGGCACCAGCCTGGGTGCGGTGATGGGAACCCTCGCTGCTCTGGACCGGCCCGCCGAGGAAATCATTGCCTATACACGTGAGGCCTTCAGCGACAATCCAACGGGAGATGTCAGCCTCCTGCCATTGACAGCTCTGATCAAGGGCCGCCAACTGAAAGAAGTGCTTGATCAAACCGTCGATGATCTGCTCGGTGTCGGCGCGCAAATGGAAGACACCTGGAAATCCTTTTTTTGTATCACTTCGAACTTCTCCAAGGCCAGTGAAGTTCAACTCAAACGCGGGCCGCTGGCCAAAAACCTGCGCGCCAGTTGCGCCATTCCCGGGCTCTTGCCACCAGTACCCATCAATGGCGATTTTATGGTCGATGGCGGCGCCTTCAACGATTTTCCGGTCGATGCGATGGAGCGTTTCGGCGCAGGAAAGATCATCGGCGTACATATTTCTCGCGACCTGAATCAGGATTTCAATTTCGATGAAATCCCCGGCAACTGGACGCTGATGAGCGACAAGCTTACAGGACGGCGGCAAAAGTATCGAGTGCCGTCGTTGATGGCAATCCTGATGAATACCACAACGCTTTACAGCGCCTCGCGCGCCAGAGCAATCGAGGCCATGACGGACATGAGTTTTCTGCTCAATGTGCGCAGCGTTGGCTTGCTGGGCTGGGACAAATTCGATTATGCCGTGGGTGCGGGTTACCGTCATGCCCACAAACAGCTGTCGGAAATGACCCCCGAGCAACTTTCGCCTTACCGGACGGGCTGGTAAACCGGGCGTTTTCTTATTGCGGGGTCGCCTCATAAACGGTGATGGCAGCTTCAGACTGACAAGAGTCATTGACGAAGAACAATAAACACCGCGAAATATGTATTTTGGCTATCTTCTCTTCTTTCCCTGTTTTACATCCCCTTCAGGCTCATACCAGAATTGGCAAGTACTATGGCGACGATGAGTTCCCAAACCGTATGGGCGCTCAATGACTTCGTTGACCATCATTTTGATTGGGCACACCGACTGCGTTGTCGGCCATATTTGCGCCTTTCTCAAAGCGTTTGGCGAAGTGGGTACAAGGTTCTATGGCATCAATCTTTGGCGTCGGTAGGCGTTATGATCGCCCGGTGCATCGGTGCGAGTTTGGCCAGCAAACGGTTCTGATCGGCGAAAGCAATTCCTTGTTCGGCCATGGCAATCTGCAGTACTTCTACCAGGGCGTTGAAATCCGCGGCACTGATCGTCATTTTCATGTGAATCGATTTCATGTCGTCCCCGGTGTATTCACACGGGCCACCGATTAGTTCACAGAACTGGCTAACCAATTGTTTCTTGGTTTGCTCATGCTTCGCATCACGAAAAAATGGAGCCATGCGCTTATCGGCGAGAAGTCCATCCATGAAGCGGTCCATTAACTTAACCAGCCCGGCGCGCTCGCCAAAAGCGCGATACAGGGCATCGCCTTCTTCCGCTGCGTGAGCTATTGGTGAAATAAGCGCGATAGGCAACGACAGCAGCAAAATACTAAATAGTTTGGACATGGGTCTGACTCTTTCTATCAAGTTCAAGGGATGAGGCCTGGGTGGGTTTGGTCAGCCGCCTCGGCTTAGTAGGCAAATTGCGCCGAGAGATACCAGCCGGTTTGTTTGCGATCCCGAGTGATTCCCGGCACGATGCGGCCGAGGTCGACATAGGCACCGGTTAGTGAGACGTTCTTGGTGGGCGCCCAAGCGACAAAGACATCCATCCAGTCGTCTTCGCGCAATGCGCTACCCAGCCCGACCGCGCGTCCGAGCGATTCAAGATTGTTGGGCTTGAATCGATATTCGGCACCTACCGCAAGGGTACGATTAAGCAGGTAGGCGATGGAAAATTCGCTTTGCCATGTGCGTCGATCGCGACCCGGGTTACTGGCGCCAAATCCGAGCAGGCCGTTCTGGTTGGCATTGGTATTGCGCAGCGTGCCATTGACCAGCAGACTTTGCGCCAGAAACAGCTTGGTGGCGGAAACATAGAAATCCGTACCCGATGTTTTTGTTCCGAGAAAATTGAGGACAGATCCGAGCGAATCGGGTTTCACGCGCTTGTGCTCAATGCCGATGGCGATTTGTGGCATGAGAGTGAAGGTATCAAGCACGGCTTCTCCGGCGATGCGATATTTGATGCCGTATATGTCCATAGTGACGTGTTCGCCGTTCTTGACACCGAACGGTGCGATACCGTTAAGCGCAACCGCAGGTGAAGCATCGAAATCCTGACGGGCGATAGAAAGCTCCAGTCGGTTGTACACGCCCAAGGCGGCGCCATAGGTGGTCAGACCATAGTCTTGCGTGTTAACGCGAGTGACGTGGGCTGTACCGCCTACCTCTCCATCGGTCGCGTTACTGCCGATCACTGCCCAAGGCGTCAGACCACCGCCGGCCACGCCGTCGATACTACTCACGCCACCCGTGAGAACCAGCTTGCCAGTTGCCGCCATTGCTGCGGGAGGCAGGCAGAACGCGCCGACAAGTAGTCCCGTTTTCAGTACCAGTTTCATGTTCGCCTCTCGTTTAGTAAATTATCTTCAATGGTATACGTAGTTGCCGCGATTGCGGATGCAGATTTTTTTGGGGTGGCGTCAAGCCGGCGGTTCGCTATCTCAAGCCTTGCTCTACGCGCAGGGCGACAAGTTGGTCGGCCGCAGTAAACTGCGAGCTGCCTGCTGACGTTGGCATAGCCAGTGGCCGGTCCACTCGGTTTGCTGCCGTTCAGGGCTGCCGTGCTTGGCTGGCTCTTGCCGACCCTGAACAGACGCATGTCAAGTGGATTGACTTCGGCTGCTTAGCAACTATTGCAGACATCCAAAATGGATTGGAATAATATCTCCGTTTAATCATGCAATGACTCCTGATAAGTCATGTTGTCGTTGACTGTGTTCAAGGTGAAAAGCGCACCCTGAGTTTTCAAATTTATACGCCGACAATTGCAGGAGATGCGATGAACAAGCTGATAGGCGTTTTTTGGGTCGCTGTTTTTATTTTTTCAAGCAGTTGCTTCGCTGAGTCGATCGCATTGACAGGTAACGAAGCTCGCGCTCCGAAGATATTCACCCAGGACGGAAAGCCGCAAGGGATTCTGGTTGAGATAGTAAAGTATCTTCAGAAAGAAACCGGACAGGAGTTTTTGATCACCCTGTATCCGTTCGCCAGAGCTTATAACGCGGCCAAGAATAGCGCTACAGGGATTATTGGCCTTTCCAAGACGGATGAGCGCTTGCCGCTATTTGACTTCGGCAATGAGGTTATGTTTTACGATGACGTGGTGCTGGTGGTTGCAAAAGGTAAGGAATTCTCGTTCAAAACGCCTACAGATTTAAACGGCAAGAATGTCGGCATTGCGCGTGGTGGAAGTTACGGCCCTGTATTTGAAAAGGCGGTCAAGGATGGATTGATTAAGTTTGTAGAAGGCAGCACGATCGCTACGCAATTGGCTATGGTTTCATTAGGCCGTTTGGACGCAGTATTGGTCAGCGTAGGAAAGGCGGGATTGGATGCTGCGCTGGCGACCCCGCATGCAAAGAAATTTATCGCCACTGGAACTGAATTTGTAGTCTTGCCGACGCCATTCGCACGTGATCCAAATTACATGGCGTTCGCCAAGAGTTCAAACAAATCGGCTTTGCTGATGCAGATGGATGCTGCCATCAAGAAGGGCTATGCATCGGGCGAGATTCCTGCACTGATCAAAAACTATACGATGCTCAAGTAGGATTTGCGACTTTCCGGAAATGGACGAACCAATCGGTGCACCAGTGAGCGACAACTTGCCGACCCCGAAGAGAGAAATCAGCCGGCGCGATTTTCTCAACGGTGTGCTTGTCACCGGCCTGTCGCTTGCCCTCGCCCCCGCAGGCGGTCTGCTGGCCGCCCCTCCCGGCAGACCCAATGAATTGCGGCCTACTGCCAAATGAACGCCGCTGACCGTGCCGTTGCTCACGCGCGACGTGGGGGCCTGGCAGCAGAGAATCCTCGCCTAGTTTGACCAGTGCCTTCCTGCCCTGAGCGAGACGGCGACCGCGTTTCACCTCTACCGCTGGGGTATGCCTTCGCCGTGCCGGTTAAGTGCGCGTTGCTTTCCGCCGGACGCCAGTTGGCGATAAAGCCGCTAGGGCACATCGCTTTCGCCCATGCCGACGTCGCTGGCATTCCCACCATCGATCATGCGATGACCAATGGCTTCCGTGCTGCGCGGGAAGTCCAAAATTTTCAGCTAAACACGGCATCTGTCAGGAAACTGCTCGGAAGAATCACAGTATCAGATCGACTCATTGCTTCGCACTACGTGGCAGAAAACGGCTCTGAAGATAGATCACTCAACAGCAGAATTTGACGTCAATCTTGGGGTTTATTTTTCAGAGATCATGAGGCTGCAATAGCATTGGTAGCAGACGTTCCGGGGCAAGGCTTTTCTGCTTCCTCAGTGGCGGGAACTGGCCGAGTCCCGACTGCCATCTGAATCATATCCCCCCTTCTGGAACGTCGGGTGCACTCACTTAGCCGCCGCTCAGAGCCTCGTCATTTCAGGGTCACCAGTGACCGGACCCGCTGCTTATGTATAGCTATGCATAAGCAGCGTTATGCATAGTGCTCAATTATGTATATCAAAAATTCGGCGTAGGTTGGCAGCGCTTTTGAACGCAGGTGGTTTAGTTGAACTGTGTTAATAAAAACCGATTTCTGCCGATACCAAGAGAAACAAC
>CAZAGR010000104.1:0-8409 GCA_964484585.1 uncultured Propionivibrio sp.
AAGCTCTGCATGCGTTCGGGTGACAAGATTGGTGTAGCCGTGCGCCTCCAGATTGCGCAGCAACGCGGAGCCTACCAGTCCGCGGTGGCCTGCCACGTAAATTTTGGCTGTTACGTTCACCGGCGCTCTACTCGTTGTAATCGTAGGCCTGGAAACCGTGTTTCTTTACCAGTTCGTCACGCTCAGCGCCCTTCAGGTCGGCATGCACCATTTCGCTGACCAATTCACTGAACGTAATCTTCGGCGACCAACCCAGTTTCTGTTTGGCTTTGCTAGGGTCACCCAGCAGAGTCTCGACCTCTGTCGGGCGAAAATAACGCGGATCAACTTTGACGATCAATTTGCCATGCTGGTCCGTACCGGTCTCATCAACTCCGTGTCCGCTCCAGGAAATCCGGATTCCCAGTTCAGTAGCCGCGGCATTGACGAAATCACGCACGCTGTATTGAACACCCGTGGCAATGACGAAATCGTCAGCGACGTCCTGTTGCAGCATCAACCACTGCATTTCTACATAATCTTTCGCATGGCCCCAGTCGCGCAAGGCATCAAGATTGCCCAGATAAAGACAGTCCTGCAAGTTGAGCTTGATGCGCGCCAGCGCACGGGTGATCTTGCGCGTAACAAATGTCTCGCCGCGTAACGGGCTCTCATGATTGAAGAGGATGCCGTTGCACGCATACAGACCGTAGGCTTCTCGATAATTGACAGTAATCCAATAGCCGTAAAGTTTTGCCACGGCATACGGGCTCCGTGGATAAAACGGTGTGGTTTCTGTTTGTGGGGTTTCCTGTACCAAGCCATAAAGTTCGCTGGTACTGGCCTGATAGAAACGGGTCTTTTTTTCAAGGCCGAGGATGCGGATTGCTTCGAGAATACGCAAGGTGCCAATACCATCTGCGTTGGCGGTGTATTCGGGGGTTTCAAAACTGACAGCAACGTGGCTCATTGCAGCAAGGTTGTAAATCTCGTCCGGCTGCACTTGCTGAATGATGCGAATCAGGTTAGTCGAATCAGTAAGGTCGCCGTAATGGAGCACGAAGTTGCGATGCGAAACGTGAGGATCCTGATAAAGATGGTCGATGCGATCGGTGTTGAACAGGGATGCACGGCGTTTCACGCCGTGGACAACATAGCCCTTCTTGAGCAAAAATTCGGCAAGGTAAGCGCCATCCTGTCCGGTGACCCCGGTAATCAAAGCAACTTTGGTCGACTGCGCCGGCGGAGATGAAATAGGGGGCATCGGATTTTCGCTTCTTAGTAAATTCAGAAAAGGGGAAATTGCGCGGCCGAATGTTTTTGTCATTCCTGACTCAATGAGAGTCAATTCTAATGGGCATCGTCCCAGTTTTGTCCAACGCCCACTTCGATCAATAACGGCACCTTAAGCTGGGCCACATCGCCCATCAATCCGGGAAGATTCTCGCGGACCATAGGCAACTCACTGTCCAAAACTTCAAGAACCAGTTCGTCATGCACCTGCAAAATCATCAACGATTGCAGGCACTGCTCGTCCAGCCACCGCTGCACTGCCAGCATGGCGCGCTTGATCAAATCAGCAGCAGTACCTTGCATCGGTGCATTGATGGCCGCTCGTTCTGCGCCCTGCCTGCGTCCGACATTCGATGAACGAATGTCGGGCAACCACAAGCGACGACCGAAAACGGTCTCGACATAACCGTTTTCGCGCGCGCCGTTGCGGGTTTCATCCATGTAGCGCGCGACACCCGGATAACGGGCGAAATAACGATCCATGTAGGACTGCGCCGCAGTGCGGTCAACATTGATCTGCTTGGCCAGACCAAAAGCGCTCATGCCATAGATGAGCCCGAAGTTGATCGCCTTGGCAGCGCGGCGTTGCTCATTGCTGACTTCCTCCGGATTCAGACC
This sequence comes from uncultured Propionivibrio sp., assembly GCA_964484585.1. Classification (GTDB taxonomy): domain Bacteria; phylum Pseudomonadota; class Gammaproteobacteria; order Burkholderiales; family Rhodocyclaceae; genus JADKHX01. The sequence continues at coordinate 1,891 of CAZAGR010000104.1, forward strand.
AAATACCTCGGCAGCGGTTGCCCGGTGAACATCTTCGCCGGCGGCAAATGCCTCGAGCAAGCGCGCGTCATCAGAGAGGTGCGCCATGATGCGCAGCTCGATCTGTGAATAGTCGGCGCTGACAATACGGCGCCCCGGCGGCGCGACAAAAGCCGAGCGAATACGGCGGCCTTCGACCGTGCGAATGGGAATGTTTTGCAGATTCGGATCGTTGGACGACAAACGACCCGTGACTGCCACCGCTTGGCCATAACTGGTATGCACGCGTCCGGTCGCCGGATTGATCATCTTTGGCAGCTTGTCGGTGTAGGTACCCTTGAGCTTGGCCAGGCTGCGGTAACTCAGCAGGGCTCTAGGCAACGGATAATCCTCGGCAAGTTTTTCCAGCACTTCCTCGTCCGTCGACGGCCCGCCGGAAGGCGTCTTCTTGACCACCGGAAGGCCCTGCTGAGTGAACAAAATTTCCGCCAATTGTTTCGGCGAATTCAGATTGAAGGGCTGGCCGGCAAGCTGGTGCGCCTCGGTTTCCAGCGCCATCATCTTGCGTCCGAGTTCATCGCTTTGCTTTGCCAGAGCCACGGCGTCAATCAATACTCCGTTGCGCTCGACGCGGAACAACACTTCGGCAATTGGTAACTCGAGTTCCCGGTAAAGCTTGTCCAGTTGAGAATTGAGTGCGAGTTGCGGACGCAAAACCTGATGAACACGCAAGGTGCAATCAGCATCTTCGGCAGCATATTCAGCCGCCCGATTAACCTCAACCTGGGTGAAGGAAATCCGCGACGCGCCTTTGCCGGTGAGCTCATCGTAACTAAGCGTCTTCAATCCGGCATGACGCGCAGCGAGCGAGCCGAGATCATGCGGCTTGTCGGATTCGAGGATGTAAGACTGCAGCAACGTATCTTCAACAATCCCGGCCAGCTTCACGCCGTGATTGGCAAAAATATGGCGGTCGTATTTGAGATGCTGACCCAACTTGCAATGCGTGCCGGACTCCAACCACGGTTTCAGCTGCGCCAGCGTTTCCGCAAACGGCAGCTGCGTCGGCACGCCGGCGTACGAGTGGCCGAGCGGCACGTAGGCGGCGCGGACAGTTCCCTCGTCCAGCAGCGCGAAGGAAATGCCGACCAGCTGCGCAAGCATCGGGTCGAGACCCGTGGTTTCGGTATCGAGCGAAACCAGTTCGGCAGCATTGAGCAGGGAAAGCCATACATCCAGCTGCGCTGCCTCAAGGATACATTCGTAGGCGCTGCGATCAAGCTCTTCGCTCGCCTCAAAAGTCGGCGCTGGCGGGACGGCGTCACGCGCCTCTTTACCACCAGAACCACCCGAATTACCCAGCGGTTTGCCATCCTTCAATTCACGCAGCCATCCTTTGAATTCATAACGCGTGAATAGTTCTACCAGACGCGCCTTGTCCTCATCGACCGGCGTTAGTTGATGCGGAGCCAGTGGCAAGGGCACATCGCGGACGATGGTGACAAGTTTTTTCCCCAGCGGCAGAAAGTCCAGATGTTGGCGCAGATTTTCCCCCACCGCACCAGTGATCTCACCCGCATGGGCGACGATAGAATCAAGCGAGCCGAATTGCGTCAGCCACTTGACAGCAGTTTTCGGCCCCACTTTGGAAACACCCGGGACGTTATCCACAGTGTCGCCGACCAGTGTCAGGTAATCCACGATCTGCGCCGGCGTCACGCCGAATTTACCCAATACGCCGGCCTCGTCAAATGTCTCATTATTCATCGTATTGATAAGCTTGACGCTGGGCTCGACCAATTGCGCCATGTCCTTGTCACCGGTCGAAATGACGCATTGCATGCCGATCGCAGCAGCCTGCGTGGCCAAGGTGCCGATAACGTCATCAGCTTCGACACCTTCGATCATCAACAATGGCCAACCGGCGGCACGGATGCAGTCATGCAGCGGGGCAATCTGCATCACCAGGTCTTCGGGCATTGATGGCCGGTTGGCCTTGTATTGCGGATACCAGTCATCGCGAAAGGTCTTGCCCTTAGCATCGAATACCACCGCTCGATAATCTGCCTTATAGTCGGCTTCGAGCGTGCGCAACATGCTGAGGACGCCGCGAATCGCACCGGTAGGTTCATTAGCTGAATTGCGCAGATCCGGCAGCGCATGAAAGGCCCGGTAAAGATAGCTGGAGCCATCAACCAGAAGGAGTGTAGGCATGGAGGTCTGCAGTGAGCGCGAAAAATAAACTGCCCGCGGGCATGGCCCAGACGGCAGCGCCGGCAAGCCACGCCCGCGAGGCATGGCGGGTGTTCGGAATTATGGCAGAGTTCGTCGAAGCGACCGAGCGACTGGGTGTTGTGCAGCCGGCGGTGTCGATTTTCGGCAGTGCGCGCGTGGCGCAGGATTCACCGTACTATGAATTGACCGAACGGATTGCGCGGTTATTGTCTGACTCGGGCTTTGCGGTGATCTCCGGCGGCGGACCGGGTGTTATGGAGGCAGCAAACAAGGGCGCCTTTCATGGCAAGAGCCTGTCAGTCGGACTCAACATCCAGCTGCCGCACGAGCAGGGCAGCAATCCTTTCCAGGACGTGTCGCAAACCTTCCGCCACTTCTTCACCCGCAAGTACATGTTCGTCAAGCTTGCAGCAGCTTACGTCGTCATGCCTGGCGGGTTCGGTACGCTCGACGAATTACTCGAAGCGCTGACGCTAATTCAGACCCGCAAGACACCCTGTATACCGCTGATTCTCGTCGGTACGCCCTTCTGGACGGGGCTAGTTGACTGGATCCGTGACCGTTTGGTCGGCGAAGGCATGATCAGCCCGGAAGACATGGACCTGATCCAGATCATCGACGACCCCGTAAAGATTGTCGATGCCATTTTTGACCATTATCAATCCCGCGGCTTCGGGCGTCTGCCTGACGAACATGAACTGCTGCTGAACCTGTAAACTGGTCCCTCGTCCCCGACTCACCTCTTTCATCATTCGCTAGGATCCACCATGCGCCCATTTCACAATCCGACCACGTCGCACCTGCTGCTAGCGCTACTGGCTGCATTGAGTTTTCCGGTTGCCGCACAGAACCGGCCGGGCAATCTGCAACCCTTACCGGAAATTCCGCCACCGCCGCCCGGCATGATCAGCGAAGAACTGGAGCCGCAAATTACAATTACCCGTCGCGGACAGGACAAGGTTGAGGAGCACCGCATCAATGGCAAGCTGTATATGCTGAAAGTCACTCCGCCGCATGGCGTGGCCTATTACCTGATCGATGACAAAGGCGACGGCAACTGGTCTCAGCGAGACAACCCCGGCTCGGGTGCCTTGCGTGTGCCGATGTGGGTCATCGGCACATTCTGATCATTGCCCGGCATTCATGACTACGTCTGCGCTGGAGCGCTGCATACTCTTCGCCGATGTGGCTGGCAGCACCCGGATCTATGAAAAACTGGGTGATGCAGAGGCCAAACGGGCGGTCGAGCGCTGCCTGAAGCGCTGCCGTCTGGCCGTCGAGCAGTTTGATGGTCGCGTGATCAAGACAATCGGCGACGGTCTTCTAGCAGTGTTTGCGTCCACCATGGCCGCCACGCAAGCCGCCTGCCAGATGCAACTGCGGGTGGACGAACTGCCCAAGGTTGCAGGGTTTTCGCTGGGCATCCGCGTTGGCTTTCATACCGGCCCGGTGCTGGAGGAAAACGGTGATGTCTTTGGCGATACGGTCAATTTGGCCGCGCGTCTCGCCGATCTGGCCCGCAGCGGGCAGATCATCGCCAGCGCAGTCGCCGTCGCCGGGCTCTCCGCACTGGCACGGCAGGCGACACGCGCCCTCGACGCCATGCCGGTCAAGGGAAAAAGTGCTGTCGTACCAATTTGCGAAGTACTTTGGCGCGACGAAGGTGATCTCACGCAGCTTGCAACAACTGAATCAAGGTCGGCCACAGTTGACGCGCTACAGTTGCGCCATAAGGGAAAGACCTTTGGCCTGTCGACCGCCGAAGAGCCCCTGGTGCTGGGTCGTGACAAGGGCAGCGGCGTTGTTGTCAGTGATCCTCTTGCGTCGCGGCATCATGCCCGCATCGAGTGCCGTGGCGGCAAATTCGTTTTGATCGACAGCAGCACCAACGGCACCTGGCTGAGCGTCGAGGGCGAGCCAGAGCGCTCACTGCGGCGTGAAGAATCGGCGCTTCTTGGGCGCGGTCGAATCTGCTTTGGTCATCCCTGGCGAGCTGATACCGAAACACTTGAATACGATGCCGGCTAAGGCAGCCAAAGCTACAAACGCCGTCTTGGCATCCGCTACGGCGAAGAGAGCGTCTTCTGCTCGACTGCCTGGTAGCGCAGAGGCTTCATCAGCGCCGCCCGCAGGGGATACCGTCCCTGGCGCCACCAGCGACATAACTTTTCGCGCGGGCTTGGATGTGGCCCAGCTTGGCCAGGTATTCACTCCGCCCCCCATCGTCGAGCGCATGCTGGGTCTGCGTCGGCGCAGCGGCAAGGTACTCGACCCGGCCTGCGGCGACGGCGCATTTTCCTCGGCGATTCTCGGTTGCGTGGCGATCGAACTTGACCCCGCGCAATGCCCGCGCAACGCGCTCAACATCGATTTTTTCAGTTATCCCGACAAACACCGCTTTGCCACCATCATCGGTAATCCGCCCTACGTCAAAGCGCGCGACATTCTGCCGGCAACGCAACGCCTTTTCCGCTCTCGCCTGCTTGATGGTCATGCCAATCTTTACCTGCATTTCATCGAAAAATGCGTACGTCAACTGGACGCGGATGGCGAATTGATTTTCATCACACCGCGCGATTTTCTCAAAGCCACTGGCGCCAGAAGGCTTAATACCTGGCTGTTCGATCAAGGCACGATTACCGACTTCGAGGATCTCGGCGACGCAAAGATTTTTGACGGTGCGACACCGAATTGCGCCATATGGCGTTATGAAAAAGGCAACTTCGGCCACCGCCTGAATGATGGCCGGCGCATGGCGCTGTCGGGTGGACAACTGATGTTTACTCGCGGCATCTATAGCGTGCCGCTACACGACGTGTTTGCCGTTAAAGTTGGAGCCGTCTCCGGCGCCGATGAAATATTTGCCGAGCCGCAATTTGCCAACACCGATTTCGTCTGTTCGCACACGGCCACCACCGGAACGACCCGGCCGATGATTTATCTCGACCGTGACGGGCCGATTCCTTATCTGGAGCAGTTCAAGGAAAGACTGCTGGCCCGGCGCGTCACCGACTTCAATGAAAACAATTGGTGGAAATGGGGTCGTCGTCATTTTGTATCGACAGCGCCGCGCATCTACGTCAATAACAAAACACGAAACCCGCAGCCTTTTTTCCGCCACACCTGCACCAACTACGATGGCGCCATACTGGCGCTTTTCCCCCATCGGCCGAACTTGTCGACAGCGCAGATGAAATGCCTGACCGAGATGCTGAACGACATCGATTGGCACGAACTCGGTTTCGTCTGCGACGGCCGCCATTTATTCGCCCAGCGCAGCCTGGAAAACGCACTGCTACCGGAAAGTTTTCTCGAATTCGCTCAACACGGATTAATCTAGCATTGAGCGTCGGTCATGAGTATCGCTAGCTGATTGGACTCCGTCAGCGCTTGTCTTCTATAGCCCAAGATCGGCAATCGCATCGACCACCATATTCGTTCCGGCCGCAATCAAAAGAATATCGGCAGCAACACGAACATAACGATGGCCGGCGGGAGGCATACCGAGGCGGATCACCAGATCCTGCGGCAGGTCGTACATCACGACGTCCCTCGGTATTGCATGGCCGCGCTGCCACTTCCGAGCCTGGCCGGGTGGCATGCAACCATTGTTTTTCTTCGCCAAACCAGGGGGACATTTGCCCCCATGCGACTGCTGGGCGTAATACTCACGAACGGTCTGACGATAATCTCCGCCAAAACGAATTTCAATCTTGCCATCGCCTCGGTCACTATCAGAACCGCGCACGTCGTCGTGCTCTTTTTTGTTATGCTTTCGTTCATGCTTTTCCCCCTTCCCGTTCCCCTCACCCGCCCAGGAAGGTTTATCAGCCCACGACGGTGCTGCAGCACTCACACCAAAAGCCGCCGCCAGAACAACCTTACTCCATTTCAATTTAACTCTATTCATTTTGTTCCCTGTCTGTTCTCTTGATACCCGTCAAGGTTCAGATAACCGTGGCTCGACAGTTCAATCTTGAAGTGTAGCTCCAATTGACAAATTGGCGACTTGGAGTGGTTAGCTTTCGCAACAATTAAGAGGCGTGGCCCATCGAGGTACCCGACATCTAACGCGCAACTCACTGACTGGTGTAATCTGACCGCTATCGACTCACCGCTTGTCATGCCATGGTCCCACATCTCGCCACCGCCCTTGTCGGCCCTCTGCTGGAACTCGAGCAACGCATTGTCGATCACGACACCACTGTCGAACGCTGGCTGCGCTCGCAATGGCAGGAACATACACCGCCATTCTATGCATCCGTCGATCTGCGCAATGCCGGCTTCAAGCTGGCGCCGGTGGAT
>CAZAGR010000105.1:0-8383 GCA_964484585.1 uncultured Propionivibrio sp.
CGATGGTGTCTGGGTCGAGCGTAGGTTGGTCGAGGGTAGACCAGGGCGGTCGCTCTGTAGGTTCAGGAGCGGTGGTTGACACTGTTTCCCCAAGCAAGGGGAGTAAGGAAAGACGTTTGGAGGCGGGCGAATCAAAACTCATAGTCGATGCCGTTTGCTGGATGTGAGAAGTCGAATCTTCTCTTGCCTGCGGTGCTGTGTCTAGCGCTTAGCACGGAATTAGGCGTAGCCCACCCCAGAAAGCCAGCATAAATGGGGTGAGCTTTAGCGATAGTGGTAAACGGAGGAACCAATAGGTAAAAATTCGCGCGAACAGCTAATACAAGGGGGTGTTCAACCCTTAGACACAGAGGTAGCAGAGGTAGCAGCGTTGAAATGCAGCCAAAGCGCCAAGATAGAACAAAGCGATTCGTAGTGCTATTTACTTGTTTTACTGAAAGCATCAAAGCATGCTTTCAATAATTCATTCAACTTCATGCCGTGGGTGGCGGCTTGAATCTTGAACGCCTTGACGAACTCGGGCGGCATCTTGAACTGCATGGGCACCAAATCGGCCGAGGGCACTTTGGTGGCCTTCTCTTTCTCCTTTGGTTCTTCTCCCCGTTGGTGGGTGGCGCTCTGATTTTGGGGTTTAGCAGGCTTGAGGTCGTTTCCGTCGAGAGATTGCGTCTTAGCCATGCGTCACCTTCTTTCCTTTTTTATTGCTTTCATTAAAACATGCTTTTATTTCTTTCCATAACGCGTTGAGTTCGGTTGCTACAGGCCCCTTCGGGGTGAGTTCAGGCGCCGTATTACCCCCAGTCATCGCGGCGGCATACCCTACACGGTCCGAGATGAACGACTGCGCCACTCTTCCGTGCTGCGAGAGGGCGGCTACTGCCTGGGCCGTGATCGTGGCCTGGGTTTTGGCCTGGGTAATCACAAACAAAAACGGCTTCGCCGCCTCCTTCACTTTGGTCACAGTTTCTGCCACCGACCATAAATCAGAGGGAGAAGGGCGAACGGGTATCAGCACCAGGTCGGCGACTTGCAACAGTTTGGTGTTCTGCTCGGAGATGGTTGGGGCAGAATCAATGAAGCAAAAGGTAGCCTTTTGCGCGGCAATCTTCTCGAGGGCCTCGGGGATGCGTTCGACGGGAGCATCCAGACGTAGCGGAGTTTCTGCCTCGCGTCGGTTGTGCCACAAACTCAAGGTAGCTTGGTGGTCGGTATCCACCACCCAAACAACCTCTTTGCATCGTTCTGCCTCCACGGCCAGGTGGGCGACCAGCATGGTTTTACCGCTCCCACCCTTCTGCGATTGAATTACTATTGTTTTCAATAAATAAATACTTTCAATAAATAAATACTTTCAACAAATCAAAATTTTAATGAAAGTATAATATTCAGGAAAAAAAACAAGCTCTGGTCTCTTGTCTATGTCTGGCATTGCTTCGCTGGCGAGTAAGACCGAGGCAGGCGGGAGCATCACGACCCCATCGGCGAGCCAGGCGCCGTCAGAGGCCAAGAGCGTCCTCATCGGAGCAACCGCGCTGGTCTGCGTTGTGTGCGAGAAGTTCGCGTTGTACGCAATGAGCGTGCGAGGGTCTCCATGAAAGGGCCGACTGTGTAGTAGCGCGAGTATTTCTCGTCTAAGAAAAAGCCATGCATCAGGGTGAACCCCATCCTTACTCGCCTGCTCCTACCGCTTCTTATCAGTCTAAACTCACCTTTTCTTTTTCTTGACGCTTTCCAACTAACCCTTTTCACTCTATCCTGACATTATAGCCGGTAGCACTAAGCCCTTTGTCTTCAGGAGCGCGGTAGCCTCCTGCTCAATGGATGGGGTCATCGCACCTATCTCACGGGCAACCTGCATACCAATGAGAGCGGTTGTACGGTGTAAAGATCCCTGTTTGGCGAAAGGTTTGCTCAATAGAGAGCAGCAAATCGAGTGCCTATTGCGGGTGACCCTGCCAACTTCGCAGGAAAGCCGCTGCCTTCGCAGAGAAGAGGATAAGAAAGCTTGGGGGAACCGTCTTTGTGTTTTTGTGTACGTCTCCTCTGCCTCGGTAAAGCGACCGAGGATAGCGTAGATCCAGATTTGATAGCCGATGGCTATGATCTCATTATTGAAGTTAAGAGTCTCTCGCTCAATGTCTTCTTCAGAGACACGCAACGCCGCTTCGTACTCACCTTTCTTGATGTAGTAGACCCGGGTGATCGCGCTGTCATAAAACTCTGCCATCCCACCAAGCGCGAGCCCCTCCTGCGCGGCTTCGCTCTCTTGTCTGGCGAGCGCCAGATCCGTGGCTATCAAGAGGAGCGAGCGGTTAAGTTCAACCACCTCAAGACCAAAGGGGATTCGGTGCTTCTTGGCCAACTCTTCGGCGTCTTGCAGCGCCTTATTAGAGCGCGCAATTTTCTTTGGGGTAGAGCGACCAGAATAGCGGCCTGGCTGGCCATAGAGTGCAGCAGCTTAGGCTGAATGTTGATAGGCATCTCGTCCAGAAACAGCGTACCCTTGTCGGCTGCTTTAAAGAGTCCTTCTTTGTTAGCGTCAGCGCCCGTAAAGGCGCCCTTGGAGTGTCCAAAGAGCATGCTCTCGACAAGCTGTTCGGGCATCGCAGCGCAGTTGACAGGCTGAAAAGGGCCGTCTGGGCGTTGCCCTTGCTTATGTCTCTGGATGCGTCGAATTTATTAAATAGCGAGTGACTCGTATTTATGGGGCAGGAAGCTCTATCTTCGCCGTTTGCGTATCAGGGCTCGCAGCAACAATAAAAGCCTGGCAGGTGACTGGGCGGTCGGCCTTGAGCGTGTCGTCCTCTTTGTTGGCCGGGAGAGCAAAGCCGCAGAGGTTGTACTCGCCCGGCGGTAAGTGGCCTAGCTCTCCCGTATCCGTGCCCAGGAGCCTTCCGGCCAGCGCTTGATTCTCCGGGATGGGTTCGAGCGCTGTACGAAACTCACCGCGGGTCTTGGGGAGAGTCGGCCATTTAGCGACACCAAAAATCGCGCTCCAAGACGTTTGCCCGGTCACGGTAGCGGCTACCATGATCTTCGGGCCAACGTTTACCGCAGGATCTTTGGCACCACGATGGCAGGTATCGCAAGTAATGGCTGGCGTCTTCTCTTTCGAGAAATACGTCGTGTTGAGCGCCATTGACATTTTAAGCATCTCGCGGGCAGTTTTCTTCGTAGGCTTATCGTCAGACTCAAACTTCCCTTTTACATGGCAGAATTCGCAGTTTACACCGAGCGCGGCGTTGAACTTCTTCATAATGGGCTTCAACTCCTTCGCATGGATATCTTTTAATATCTGCACATTCGTATAGAACTTGCCTGCGGGCTGATCTTTGGCCTCATCTACTTGTTTGGGTTCAGAAATCTCTGGCGCAAGCTCAGGTGACTTGCCGGGCTCCTCCTCGCCACGGTGACAGGTGTAGCAGCTTACTTGCATCTTGTTATCGAAGTAGTCCCGATTGATGGCAAAGGACATCTCCATCATGTTGCGCGAGACGGCCTTTTTCTTATTCGCGTCAGACGAGAAGTCTTCCTCGTTGTGGCAAAACTCGCAGTCTTTACCAAGGTTAACGCTCATGGATTGCATAGACGCCATAAAGCGACTGCCGCTGATCTCTCCAAGGAGCTTAGCGTTCTTGAAGGTCTTTGCGGCAGGCGCTGTGGCCTTCTCTGGGTCGCCCATTCCTTGTGCGTCTTCGACGCCATTGGCGGTCACTGCGCTGACCAGATCGCGCTGCGGCGCTGTCTCTGGCTTGGGTGCTTCGATAGAGGCCGGTGTGCTGGCTGCCGCAGACTTGGCAGGTTCGCTGACCGGCGCGGGTTCGCTCGCTGCCTTCGCCGGCTCTGACTTTGCTGGTGTCTTCGTCGGCTCGGGGTTGGGTTGAGGGTTCTGACCACAACCCCAGAGGATCATCACGATAACAAAGAGTCTTTTTTTCATAAGGATCACAACAACCATGCGAACGAACGCGTTAAAAGAGGGTTAACTCCTAAAACAGCGGCGTCCTGCCGTCAAGTAACTCTATCCAAAGCGATGGCGCCACTTAAAATTCATATTCGATGCTGCCTGGCGGCCGGTTAGAAGCAGAATATTCTCGTGCTCGCAGAGCGGTGTCTAATGTAGCGTTGGCGTCCGGCACAGAGAAGTTGGAGCCATCAAAGTGCAGCTCAGCCCAGCGAGGCGCGCCATAGCGACTCTTGGCAGTAACTAAGAGGTAACGTTCTTTGTCAAAGTCGAGCGGGGCCCGAACGATAGCGGTGACTGTATCACCAGAAAACTCGACGTCGCCGCTCTCTTTGGCCGTACCCACAAAACGATGCGGCTCTGTCACCCGACCATCCGCTTCCAGGCCCTCTGGCAGGTCGTTCGCTGACAGTTGCTGGTAGTTGCTCCTGGCCGTAGAAGAGAGCAACAACATCGAAGCTCCATAATTTTTTGCGCACTGGCGCGCCAGGTAGGCGGCGTTGCCCACCCGGGCACGAGGCTCCAGAGGTCTCACTCGTGGGTTGGTGAGGCTCTCGTCGCCCACTAACTGCAAAAAGTCGAGCACGACCAGCATCGGGCCTTCAGGATGTTTGTGTCGTAATTGTTCAACAGACTGTAATAACTGGCTATAAGGCCAACCTCTAGGGTCGCCAAACTCAAAATAAAGCGGGAGCGGCCGCAAGGCATTGGCCATGTCCAGCAAGCTCCCCCAAGCACCCGCCGGAAGACGCCCTAAAAAAGTCTCCGACCAGCGATGCGCGGGCGGAGTCACCAGGCGAGAGACTAAATCAAGCTCGCCAAGCTCAAGGGCGATATACAGAACGGGGTAGCCTTTGGTGGCCGCGCTCTTGGCGATTTCGAGGGCGATCTGCGTTTTGCCAGAGCCGGTGGCGCCGATGAAGTAGTGCGCTCCTGCCCATAAACCACCTCCAAAAGACGGAGCTAAGTGCGGAAAAGGTAAAGGGATGGGCTTATCCTCGCCCGTAGCGCGGCGCTCTAATCGCCAGAGAGAGACCGGCAACAACGAAGCAAACGAGACAAAGTTTGGTGTTTCAGGGCGGGCTTCGCTGGGCAGCTCTTCTTTGGGTTCTACCTCTTTAAGCTGTAGAAAATGGCATCGCTCTAGTGTCTCTGTCATTTCTTTGCGAGTGCGGGCACCTCGTTGACGCTCTATCCACTGCTCGGCGTCGTCGCCTTCCTGCGTCAAGCCCAAACCTTGGGGGTCCAACATCACCACTTCTGCCGCGCCACCAGCCACAGCCAGCGGATAGGCCCTCCGCATGTGCTCAAGCCCCACCCGATCATTGTCAAGCCACAGCGCGACGCGGAGACCTTTCAGAGAGGCGAACACTTGGGCGTCGTGCTGGGTAGCGGCTCCGGTGACGGTGCCTAGCGCCTGTGTACCAAAATGGTTACGCAACAAATCGCAGCACTTTTCTCCTTCTGTGAGATAGACCCAGCGCTGTGGGTCAAAGCGAAGAATGTCTTGAGAACGATAAAACGGGACCTCTTTCACGGAGAGCCCTAACGTCTTGAGGGTTGGCTCCCAAAAAACTCGCTTTCCTTGTGGCGTGTCCAGACGCAGATGCGAAGAAACAAGCTGTCCTTCTTTGTCGCGGATCTCGTACCGAATTCGTTGGTTGGGTGTTGCGGTTGGCGTAGGGAACAGGTCTTGCGGTTGAAGGTTGAGGGCAGAACAGATGGCCTCAAAGGAGCAGCCAACGTAGCAGTACAAAAGAAGGCGACCGTCAGGCGCGACATCAAGCGACAAAGAAGGGCTGTGGTCTTCGTGGGCCGGGCAGCAGGCGATGTACCCTCCTGTCCGGCTCTTGCGAACTTTCGTAAGCTTGGAGAGAAGCTCACCCAGGGAGGTCGGCATTACGCATTTCCTTTTATAGCGCGAGTCTTTACGTTCTTTTGCACTTTGGTGGGCGAGACTTCTTGGTTGTCGAGGTTAAGTGCGCGGGTCACCAGCATCTAGGAGTATACCCGCAAAATGTAGGGTAATGAAAGGCACTTTAGCGGCACCAGCACCAACTCTACATTGACACAACTCAGGCACAGCAAAAGGGATGACAAGCCCAGAACAGACAGATAACATCACGAAAAAACATGCAGTAAACAAAGGGGCAGGCATGAGCAACGACAAGAAGAGCCACAAAAAAGAAGCAAGCAAGCAGAGCAAGAAAGACAAAGCTGACAACCAACCCGCAAAGCCGCTCAAGAAGGCCAAGTACGAAGATCAGCTAGCCAAATTGCAAACGCAGTTGGTTATTTTGCAAGAGTGGGTGCGCCGGGAAGGCCAGAAGGTCGTCATTGTGTTCGAGGGGCGCGACGCTGCGGGCAAGGGTGGGGTGATCAAGCGCATCACCGAATCCATCAGCCCTCGGCTCTGCAAAGTGGTGGCGTTGCCTGCCCCCACCGAGCGCGAGAGGACCCAGTGGTACTTTCAGCGCTACATACAACACCTGCCAGCCGCCGGAGAGATGGTGATCTTTGACCGTAGTTGGTACAATCGCGCTGGCGTCGAGCGAGTGATGGGCTTCTGCACCGAAGCAGAACACAAAGAATTTATGCGTTCTTGCCCCGAGTTTGAACGAATGCTGGTGCGCTCTGGTATCAAGCTCATCAAGTATTGGTTCTCCGTCAGCGACGAGGAGCAGGAGCGTCGATTCCAAGAGCGCATTGACGATGTTACCAAGCGTTGGAAGCTTAGCCCCATGGACCTTGAGTCGCGTTCCCGGTGGGTCGATTACTCCAAAGCAAAAGACGAGATGATGGAGCACACGAACATCGAAGAAGCGCCATGGTGGGTTGTCGATGCAGACGACAAGAGGCGATCACGGCTCAACTGCATCAGTCACTTTCTAGACCAGATTCCCTATAGCGAACTAGAACACAAACCTATCTTGTTACCCGAGCGACAAAAAGATACTGGCTACATACGACCGCCTCGTGAGTCACAGCGCTACGTAGCTTTGCGCTTCTAAGTCTCAAACTCTTTTGACCTTATCGCCTACCCGAAGCACCCAGGCGAACAACCTTGGCATTGAGGCCCCGCAAGCGCACGATCAGCCCCAGCACACCATGATCTTTGGGTGCCCGGCGGATCTCGTCGAGCGCTGCCTCCAGTTGATGTTGGGTAAGATGGTTCTCGTCCGTTGTTTGAGGTTCGTTCATTGATCAGCTCGCGATTTGGATGACAATCTGCCCCTGGGAATGTCCCTTGCCAACATGGTGTAGCGCATCGGCGACTTCTGGCAACGGATAGCAACGCTCAATAATGGGTTTTGCTTTTCCGGCCTCTACCAAACCTTTCAGGAACAAGAGGTCACTTTGGTTGGGGGACATGACAAACATCTTGAACTTCTGGCTCGTGAATAAAAACGAGAATAGGCCACCCACAATGCGAAATAGCGGCCCAACCCAATCACCATTACCCGCCGCACACGCAACATAGACGCCCTGGGGTGTAAGCACGCTTCGGCAGTCAGACAGCGAACGACTACCGACCATATCTAGCATAATATCAAAGTGCACCCCGCTCTTGGTAAAATCCTCTTTGGTGTAGTCGATGACCGCATCCGCCCCAAGTGCGCGTACCATCTCGACATTGCGCGTGCTGCAAACCGCCGTGACCTCCGCGCCGAGCGCCTTCGCGATTTGAACTGCCCAAGTCCCCACCCCGCCAGAGGCCCCATTGATGAGCACCTTCTGGCCCGCTTTCAGACCCCCAGCATCCCGGAGCCCCTGTAGCGCTGTGGCTGCCCAAGGCATAGCCGCAGCTTCCTCAAAAGATAGATTACTCGGTTTTTGCGAAAGGTGCTTGGCAGGCACAACAACATACTCGGCAAAGGCGCCGTTGGCCACCTGACCACAAACCTCATCGCCAGGCTGAAAGGCAGTGACCTTCGCGCCAACCGCCTCCACCCGACCCGCCAACGCCGCCCCAGGGACTACGTTCTTGGGGCGCGGTAGACCACCGAACGGGCTAAGCCGCACCAAGTAAGGCTTGCCAGTAATGACGTGGTGGTCGCCGATGCTCGCGCCTGCCGCGTGTACCCGCACAAGAACATCCTCGTCCCCAGGAATTGGGCGCTCAAGTTCTTCCAAAGCGAGCACGTCTGGGCTCCCGTATTGTCGGTGTGCAACCGCGCGCATTTTGTTGGAGGCGGGGAGCGGAGCTTCTTGGGTTGCTTTCATGGTCTTCTCTTTCAACAAAAAATTTGATAAACTTACGGTGTAAGTTGTACAGTCGCCCCCCTACGATGTCAAGAAATACTTACGATGTAAGTTGATGCCAGGATCCAGATGCCCAAGAAGACCAAAACCACCAAGCGCGCACCGCTGAGCCGGGAGAGGGTGCTACGGGAAGCGCTACGGATGGCCGATGAGGGG
>CAZAGR010000106.1:0-8316 GCA_964484585.1 uncultured Propionivibrio sp.
CCATCGCCATATTCGACGGCATTGGCTTTGATGCCCTCTAGGGTCTTGGTTTCTTCGCCATTGCTAACTTTGATTGCATTATCCAGACTGGCCTGCAATTTGGAATAAGACTTTTCCCATTTGGCGACATACGGTGCTATCGCGTCAGCATCGCCAATGTTGATCAGACTGTCTTTTTCAAACCTTCGCAGTGACAGCAGGTGATAGCGCGCTTCGCTGGCCAGATCATTCAGCCGCACCTCTGACTGAAGCATTCCGTTGACGCTGTTGCGCTGGGTTGTCAGGCCCCAATAGCCAGTCAGTGCGACGGTAACCATTAGTGCCATCAAAATCCCGAATCCAATGTAAATGCGGGTTGCAAAAGACATATTCTTCATCTGGAACTCCTGAACTTTCGACCGATGGAGGCTCGCACGATTGAATACTAGCGTTTTCTTGACGGCATTTGCGATTGATTTTCACGCGATTGGTCCGTTTTCCTAGCCAATCCGATCAAGCAATACGGAGGCGCGATGCCGGGCTTTTATGTACTATGCGTCACCTTGCAATGTTGCAATGCGAGCCAATCCAGAAATTCGCCCCTGTTGAAGGAATCAGTTCATGCCAAAACCACTGAAGACTCCATGAAAGCTCCAGTCATTCTGGTGACGGGCGCGGCGAAACGAGTTGGTGCCGAAATCGCCCGTACCTTGCATGCTGCGGGTGCGCGCATTGCTATCCATTACAACAGTTCAACGGCGGCCGCCGAGCAGTTGTGCGCTGATCTAAACGTGGATCGGCCTCATTCAGCCGCAACATTCAAGGCTGATCTCAACGACCTTGCCGTCCTAGCCGAACTGGTCGCTGCCGTGGTCGAGCGATTCGGCCGGTTGGACGCGTTGATAAACAATGCTTCGTCGTTCTATTCGACAAAAGTCGGCGCTGTCGACACGGCGGCATTTGACGATTTGATCGGCTCGAATCTGCGGGCACCGCTGTTTCTGTCGCAGGCGGCCGCACCTCATTTGGCGGAAACGCAGGGCTGCATCGTCAATATCACCGATATTCACGCCGAACGTCCGCTTAAAGGCTATCCCGTTTACTGCGCTGCCAAGGCGGGACTGCTTGGGCTGACGCGCGCGCTCGCCATTGAGTTGGGGCCGCACGTTCGGGTCAATGCGGTGGCGCCTGGTGCCATCCAGTGGCCCGAGAATTTGCCGGGCGAAACGTCGGACTTCCCGCCGGAGGCGCAAGCGGCGATAATTGCACATACTTTACTAAAACGCATCGGTGGCCCCGCCGATATTGCCCGTACCGTCAAGTTTCTCGTCTTCGATGCGCCTTACATCACCGGTCAGGTGATCAACGTCGACGGCGGCCGGACCGCCCATTTATAAAAAAACCGAATTGAACGCCCCCACCCATTTCCCACCCCAAGGTGGGGTTACTGCCCGGCTCGCTACGCTCGAATTTCACGATAAGTCCATGAACGCTCCCCTCACTGCCCGCCAGGCCCGCCGCGACGCCTTTGAAACTAACAAATTAGCCAAGCGCTTGAGGCGTGAAGTAGGGCAGGCGATCGCCGACTTCAACATGATCGAGGCGGGCGACAAGGTTATGGTCTGCTTGTCTGGTGGCAAGGACTCCTACGCCATGCTTGATATCCTTCTTTATTTGAAGGAACACGCCCCGATCGAGTTTGACGTCATCGCCGTTAATCTTGATCAGAAGCAACCGGGTTTCCCCGCCCACATATTGCCTGCCTATCTGCGCGAACTTGGCGTACCTTTCCATATTGAGGATCAGGACACCTACTCCATTGTGAAGCGCGTGATACCCGAAGGCAAGACGACCTGTTCTCTGTGTTCACGTCTTCGTCGCGGTGTGCTTTATCGAGTCGCGGGCGAACTCGGCGCGACCAAGCTTGCGCTGGGTCATCACCGCAACGACATTCTGCAAACGCTGTTCCTCAATCTGTTTTTCGGCAGCAAGCTGAAAGCCATGCCACCCAAATTGGCATCGGACGACGGTCGTCATGTGGTCATTCGGCCGCTGGCGTATTGCGTGGAAGCCGATCTTGAGGCCTGGGCGGAACAACGCGAGTTTCCGATCATTCCTTGCGACCTCTGTGGTTCGCAACCAAATCTGCAGCGCCAGCAGGTGAAGGAAATGCTGCGCGACTGGGAAAAACGTTTTCCCGGACGTGTGAATAATCTTTTCCGTGGTCTCGGCAATGTCGTGCCTTCGCATTTGATGGATACCCGCTTGTTCGATTTTCGTGCCCTGGTCGCCGGCGGGGTGCCGGATCCTGAAGGGGATCGCGCCTTCGATCCCGTCGAGCTTCCGTCCCGCGTGCACGCAGTCAACTTTATGTCAGGAAGCGACTAATGGACGCGCGCCGCCTGCCAGCGAATCATGGCGTACTTTGGCTGATCGCCGGATTTTCGCTGTTCCGACGTAATCCGCCACTACTGACTCTCCTCACGTTTACCTACTTGCTGCTGGTCGTCGCGTTGAATTTGATTCCCGGCATTGGCCCCTTTCTTTTGCCGATTGCTTTGCCGGCACTGACGGCGATTCTTGGCAATGGCTGCCGCAGCCTCGAGCGCAGCCGGACGATTACCGGCGAAGATCTGATCCTTGGATTAAGCGAGCGGCGTACCGCCTTGGGGCGCCTTGGCGGCCTTCATCTGGTGGGCTCGGCACTGCTGGTTTTGGTCAGCACGGCATTCGGCACTCAGATCAACATCGGGGACGGTCTTTCGGAAGCAGAGATGCAGGACCTGGCCGTCGAGCTGATGTTTTTGCTCGTGCTCGCCCAGCCCTTGCTGATGGCTTTCTGGTTCGCCCCCTTGTTGACGCTGTGGAACGGGGTGCCGGCGCTCAAGGCTGTATTCTTTAGTTTTGTGGCCAGCTGGCGCAACTGGCGCGCCTTTGCGATGTATGGTTTGGCCGTATTGATCATCGGGGTGTTTCTCCCCGGTTTGATTTTGGTCGTGTCGAGCCTGATCTCCAGTTCGCTGGTCACGGTTATTTCCACAGTGTTGAGAATGCTGCTGATGTTCATCCTCGCCCCTTCGCTGGTGGCTAGCGTTTACCTGTCTTACCGCGACGTATTTCAGTCCGTTGA
The DNA here is from genome assembly GCA_964484585.1 of uncultured Propionivibrio sp. GTDB lineage: Bacteria > Pseudomonadota > Gammaproteobacteria > Burkholderiales > Rhodocyclaceae > JADKHX01. Next base: position 3,110 of record CAZAGR010000106.1, read on the forward strand.
GCCGGCCGTTGGACAGCCGCTGCCTGTTGAGAATGCTTGAAACCGCGCCACTGGGGATCCTTGGAGGCACGTTTGACCCGGTTCATCTTGGCCACCTGAGACTGGCCGAGGAGGCGCGGCAGCAGCTCGGTTTGGCCGAAATATGCTGGATTCCTGCCGGACGACCGCCCTTGCGCAATACGCCAGTGACCCGCCCCGAGCACCGCCTTGAAATGGTCAGACTGGCCATCGCCGGCAATCCGGGCTTCACTATCGACGATAGCGAGGTAAGCGCTGTGAGTACGCTGGCGCCGAGCTACACCGTCGATACTTTGATACGTCTACGCCAACAGCATGGGCAACGTCCTCTGGTTCTGCTACTGGGCGCCGACGCATTTGCTCGCCTCGAAAGCTGGCATCGCTGGCGTGAGCTGCTTGCGCTGGCACATATTGCGGTCGCCACTCGGCCGGGACATGCGCAGAAAGTCGGCGATGGCGGGACGGCGCAAAGCACGTACTCCTGGGGTGCGGCACTGGCCGACGAGTTTGCGCGCAGGAAAGGCACCGCCGCTGATCTGAATACCACGCCGGCGGGCCGCATCACGTTGTTCACCATTACTCCGCTGGATATTTCAGCCACCGCAATTCGCGACATGATCAGCCAGAACATGAGCCCACGCTATCTGGTCGCCGAGGCCGTTGTCGGCTATATTGATTCGAACCAACTTTACTCTTAGCCTGCCCCAACACTATGGACATCAAAAAACTGCAAAAACTCGCTGTCGCCGCCCTTGAAGACATCAAGGCCAAAGACATTGAGGTCATCAACACCTCCAAGCTGACCGCAATGTTCGACAAGATCATCGTCGCCACCGGCGATTCAAACCGTCAAGTGAATGCACTGGCGCGCAGCGTGCACGACAAGGTCAAGGAGGCTGGCGGCGACATCATAGGCATGGAGGGCGAGGACGCCGGCGAATGGGTTCTGGTGGATTTGGGCGACATTGTCGTGCACATCATGCAGCCGGCGGTGCGGGCACATTACAACCTCGAGGAACTCTGGCAGACCAAGCCCAAGAGGTCTGGTAAAACTGGGGACACCAAGAAAGCCGCTGCGGAAGAATGAAACTGCTGGTTGCGGCCGTCGCGACGCGACCGCCGGCCTGGGTCGTTGCCGGATGGGATGAATACGCCAAACGAATGCCGCGCGAACTCGCACTGGAACTTCTGGAAATCAAGCCCGAGCCGCGGTCCACCGGCAAGACCCCCGAAGCCATGATGGCTGCCGAGGCACAGCGTCTGAACTCCGGATTGCCCGGCAACTGCCGTCGGGTGGTGCTTGACGAACGCGGCGATGCGCCGACTACGCTGCAACTGGCCGGGCGCCTGGAGAGCTGGATGGGTAATGGTCAGGACGTCGCCTTCCTGATCGGAGGCCCGGATGGTCTCGATCCAAAGATCAAGCAGACGGCCGACGAAACCCTGCGTTTGTCCAGCCTCACCTTGCCGCATGCGCTAGTCCGCGTGATACTGGCCGAAGCGCTCTACCGCGCCGCCAGCGTTCTCAAGGGACATCCGTATCATCGCGAATGACGCTACCAGGAAACCCAGATGATTGATGCGCGTATTTTTCTCGCCTCGAAAAGCCCTCGCCGCCGCGAATTGCTGACCCAGGTTGGCGTGCGTTTTGACATGCTGCTGTTCCGCGATCCGCCGCGCACCGATCCTGAAGTGTGTGAAGACTGGCTGCCCGGCGAAGTGCCGATCGACTATGTGCGTCGCGTTGCTGCGGCCAAGGCGACTCACGGAGCACATATTCTTGCGATTCGAAAGCTGCCCAACCGTCCGGTGCTGGCGGCAGACACGACTCTGGATCTCGACGGGCAAGTCATCGGCAAACCCACTGACGAAGCTGACGCGCTTGCCATACTTGGCCGGCTTTCGGGGCGCACGCATACGGTGCTTACGGCCGTGACGGTTGCCATGGCGGCCAGTGCCAGCCAGCCCGAACATGTCGAAACGGTACTGTCGTCAAGCGAAGTACGATTTCGAACATTGAGCGCCGATGAAATCCTTCGCTATGTGCACTCCGGCGAGCCGATGGACAAAGCCGGCGCCTATGGCATTCAAGGCCGCGCCGCCATTTTCATCGAAGAGATTCACGGTTCGCATAGCGGCATCGTCGGTTTGCCCTTGTGCGAGACCATGCTGCTGCTGAGAAAATTCGGCTATCCGGCCTGATCCATTTATCGATACCTTCATCGCCATGTCCGAACAATTCTTGATCAACTTCACCCCGCAGGAAACGCGCGTCGCCTTGTTGCAGCAGGGCGTCGTGCAGGAACTGCACATCGAGCGCAGCAGTGGGCGCGGCATCGTCGGCAATGTGTATCTTGGCAAAGTGGTTCGTGTCCTGCCTGGAATGCAGTCGGCATTTGTCGAAATCGGTCTCGAGCGCACGGCGTTTCTACATGTCGCTGAAATCTGGGGCGAAAAGAGCGGTGGAGAAGCGAGACCGATCGAGCGCATCCTCAACGAAGGCCAGTCGCTGATGGTCCAGGTGCTCAAGGACCCGATCGGTTCCAAGGGCGCGCGTCTGACCACCCAGGTATCGTTTGCCGGTCGCCTGCTGGTGCATCTGCCGCAGGACAGGCATATTGGAATCTCGCAGCGCATTGAAAATGAAACTGAACGCGATAGTTTGCGGGCGCGAATTCATGCCCTGGCACCGGAAGATGATGCCGGCGGCTTCATCGTGCGCACAGTGGCCGAAGGTGCCACCGATGAGGAACTGGCGAGCGACATCGCCTATCTGCGACGCCTATGGCAGGAGATACTGTCGCGTAGCCGGGGGGGCGCAGCAGCTCCGGCTCTGCTGCACGAGGACCTCGATTTGGCGCAACGCGTTCTGCGTGATCTGGTGACCCGCGATACCGAAAGCATCATCATCGATTCGCGTGAGACGTTTCAGAAACTGGATAGTTTCGTGCGCGAATACGTGCCGCAAATTTCGGGACGACTTGAACACTATGTCGGCGAACGCCCCCTATTTGATCTCTACAATATCGAAGACGAAATTCAGAAGGCGCTCGCCCGCCGCGTTGACCTAAAATCGGGTGGCTATCTGATTTTTGACCAGACCGAGGCGATGACGACCGTCGATGTGAATACCGGCGGTTTTGTCGGCGTACGCAATTTCGACGACACCATTTTCAAGACCAATCTCGAAGCCACACAGACCATCGCACGGCAGCTGCGACTGCGCAATCTTGGCGGCATCATCATTGTCGATTTCATCGATATGGATTCCGCCGATCACAAAAATGCCGTGCTGGCAGAATTCAGCAAGGCATTGGCGCGCGACCGCACTCGCGTCACCGTCAATGGCTTTACCCAGCTCGGCCTGATCGAGATGACCCGCAAACGCACGCGCGAAAGCCTCGCGCATATTCTGTGTCAGCCATGTCCCACCTGCACCGGACGCGGCGAAGTGAAGACGGCGCGTACCGTCTGCTATGAAATTCTGCGCGAAGTACTGCGCGAAGCACGCCAATTCAGCGCCCGCGAAATGCGCGTGTTGGCGGCACCGGTGGTGATTGACCTATTCCTTGACGAAGAATCGCAGGCGCTGGCCATGCTCTCCGATTTCATTGAACGCACCGTTTCGCTTCATGCCGAAAGCGGCTACACGCAGGAACAGTTCGACATTGTGCTGATGTAAAGCAATATGATATTTCACTAGTAGTTCGTTCCGGTAAAGTGACACGCCGTGTTCAGGCTCTTCCCTCATTGGACAAGGTCTGGAAATGGCATTGATACATATATATGTGTTACACTTATATATGTGTTATTAGCAAGGAACAAGAAATGGCAGGTACCGTCAATTTCACTGGGTCGGTAGATAAGGATTTATTGAAGCGCGCAAAGATCATCGCAGCCAAGACGGATACGTCCGTTAATGCCTTGTTCAATGCCGAGCTTCGTTATCTAGTCGAGACCTTCGAGGCCGCCGACACGATCGGTAATCAGAATTTCAGGACGCTCATCGATTTCTCGCTCGGACGGCTGTCCGATGACAAAGCCATGCAGGCATTGGGTATCGACGGTGAAGAAGACCTGTTCTTGTTGATGGCGCAGGCCCATTTGCCTATGCCCCGGCTGCCAGATGTCGCCACACTGGAGATGGTCGATCAGTTGAACGCATTACCGACGGCTTGATCCAGTAATCGTGTCGCCCAAGGACATTGCCTTGCTGCCTGATGCCGGGCCGCTGATAACGCTGGCCTACGCTGACGCACTTGACGTGCTGTTTAAACCCGGCTGGACGATATTCTTGGTCGACATGGTTCAGCATGAAATCACACGGAATAAAACGCCGACCAGCGCCAAACTGGCTAAATGGATTAAGGCCAACAAGTTGCCGGTGCGGACCACCAAGACCTTCCAGCACTACAAGCTGACCAGTTCTGGCAAATCAGGGTCGGCGCGAAAATCGAACCTTGGTGAGCTGGCAATTCAGGAGGCGATGAATGACTTCGCGCTGGTCGAGTCTCCGAAAACTGGTGTGTTCCTGTTTGAGGACCACAAGATTGCCCGTGCCAGCTTTTTGCTGCCCAGTAACTGTCGGAAGATCAGCACACGAGCGTTCCTGACTTTCCTTGAACAGAAGGGTTGGATCGAATCGGCCTCAGATATTGAACGTCGAGCTATACAGGCAGGGCGCACGTTTTCTCAGCTGCGGTTTCCTTCCCCGTAATTTATAACGCACAGACACATCGCCAGCGCCACGTTGCTGGCATATCGCAATGCAGCCTTGACGCGTGGTTGGACAAGGCTCAAGTAAACTGTCGACATTGTGCTGATGTAAAATTGCGCACCGCGCGGGTGTCGTATAACGGCATTACCTTAGCTTCCCAAGCTAAAGAAGAGGGTTCGACTCCCTTCTCATTACCCAAGTATTACCTATCCAATTGATTTGGCTTATCAATAACTAGGTTTTCGCTTGGGTACCCAGCAGGACTACTACAAGGTAGCTCCTTTGACTGGCAAACTTTATCGCCGTCCAAGCGGAATTTACGTTGCGCGTATCTGCGTGCCTTTTCGACATCGTACTGCGCTTGGCAAAGGCGAGATACACGTTAGCACCCACCTGCGAGACTGGAATAGTGCCAAACTTTCGGGACTACGAATCCAACTGGTGTGGATGGAAAAATTCATGGCGTTAGACG
>CAZAGR010000107.1:0-8286 GCA_964484585.1 uncultured Propionivibrio sp.
GGACATGCCGCACACCGGATCTTTTAGCGCGTGCGAATCAGTGAGCATAGATGCCACCGAGCATCTTATTCAACTGCTTGACGATGGGTGTCTGAATCACCGGCCTGCCCATGTGCGGAAAGAAGCGCGGCGTGCACTGCGCATATTGCTGGTAGGCATCGTCAAATTGCACGCAATACAGCACATTCCAAAGCGCCGGACTCATCATCTCGATCATTAGCACAATGATCGCCCTTACCATGACAGTGCATGAAAATACGCATCAACGGACGCGCGGCTAACACCAAAAACAGCAGTGCACCGATGACATGTGCCAAGTGCTCGGTCAAGATGAAGTATGCCGCAGCGGCCCCAATCACGAGAAAGCCGATCGAATAGCGGGAACCCCAATACCCGGGTAGCGTATCGTATTTCTTGGAGTCCTGCTCCATGGCCTCTGCTCCCTATTTGCCGGACACCTTGCCCATCTGTTCCATCATCATCTGCATCATGTCCATGCGTTTTTCCATCTGCTGCATACGCTGCATCATCGGTTCGCCATCCGGCCCCGCACCTTTTTGCATCATTCCCATGTCCATGCCGCCCTTCATTATTGGACAACCCATGCCGCCGCTCATCATGCCTTTGGCCGCTTGCATGTTCTCGTGCATGGTCTGCATATGCTCAGCCACGAGCCTCTGTCGTTCCGATTCATCTGTGGTCTTGGCAATGCGATCAAGTTGCGACTGCATTTTCTTGACGTTGTCCTGCATCTGCTTCACCGGTGCAGCCGGTTTCGCAACCGTGCTCGGGGTCTTTTCCGGGTGATGGGCATCTTCGGCAAAGGCGGGCCTGCCGAGCGCAAGCGATGCAGCAATGATGGTAATGGCAAACTTGTTCATGATGATTTTCCTTTTGTCAATTTGTTGCCGTCTCGTGGCAACGGAGTGAGTGTGACGAAAATATCTTCAATTGAGTGTAGATCCAAACAAACTCCAAAAGCTTGCTCTGGAACAAAGTTAGGCCACCTTCACGCCGCCGTCTGTGGGCTTGCGCACAAACGGCGGCCACCGAACCGGACACCATCTTAAAAAACATTACAAGGACATCTTGCCGTTTGAATAATTTCATTACGTCCATGTGGACTCACTTCCAAACCGATTCCAAACTGACAAAACTGTAATGGCCTCGTCATGTTGCGGACATGTTTCGACACCTAGACTATTGATTGTCCGCAGTCTACGGGCATGAATCCACGCATTACACTTTTAGGAGAAATTGCGATGAAACTCAGAATAGTCCTTTCAAGCGGCCTCTTGGCCGCATTTATTGCAGTACCGATCGGAGCACAGGCTGCCGCTGGCACGGAGAACGCGACAGAGGTCAAGGCTCCCACTGCTGTTGTGCCGACCGAAAAAAAGATCAAGCCCCACTCGCATGCCACAGAAAAGACGGGGATGCCAGCTCAGGTAGTGAAACCGAACGCGGACGATACCGTCGCCGTAGTCGATAAAAAGACAAAACACTCGCATCCCCGTGATGGCAAGTAAGTCGGTTCAGTATCGACACGGCAAAATCAAATCATCGTAACTACTTTAAGGAGTCCATCATGCGCACCGCATTCACTTCCATGCTTGCCGGGATTACTTTGTTGATCGTTTCAGCCTGCACCACTGCTCCACCTGCCAGGGAAATGCCGGAGATTGTGTCGACAGCAAATACCTCAGTCGATCATCTGAAACTCGCTGATCTATACGCGCAAAAGGCGGCGAACTATGCGGCTGAGGCCAATATGCACAACAGAATGCGTCAGTCTTATATTGGATACTCCAAGGGACAGGGAAACTCAATGGCTGCTCATTGCACTACTCTGCAAAGCAAACTTCTGGAGTCCGCGCAAGAGGCGCGAAGCCTTGAGAAGGCGCATCGCGAATTGGCCGCCAGCGTGAGCCAGTAAAGTGTTGATCCCAGCCGCTCTGCGGCTACGGTCAAAGATTCGGGCGCCTGTCGAGCGCCCACCCCCAAGCCGCCAGCGGAACCAGCAGCCATTGCAATATGGGCGCTAGGCCAACGTCCAGCCATGGCAGTAGCGGCATCCATTCTGAATACGCCCAATTTCCCTGGGCCAGATTGACGCGCTCGCTCAGCAACGTATAGCTCACGCCGGATGCCGTCATGACGGCAGCAATTTGCGGCTGCGGCCACACCGCCGGCCTGTCGGCCCGAGTCAAGAGCAGGGCAAAAATCAGCGTCGCAGCGCCAATCATGAGGTCGCCGATGCTGCAGTGGACCAGCGCATAGATAATGTGGCTAGGATGCGGCTCCAACCACAGGGTGTACAGCGGCAGTTGCAGAATCTCCCACGTCAGGCTGCACAGCCCGAGGCGGGGTAAATACCGCAACAGTATGAAGCGCCAAGACTCTGCGTATCGGTACCAGCTCATATCGCCAGCCGACCCACGACGATCCCGCTGCCGACACTACTTGTGCGACGACCAATGCACGTGTTGAATTTTCCAGATTTCGCCCTCGCGTCGCAGCACGGTCGTCTCGACCCCTTCACTGCGCACGTCCTTGCCTTTGTATTTACCTGTGGTTTCGCTTTGCTGCATGATCACGCACAGTGAGTCGCCACATTTTTGTGTCGTAGATTTGACCGCGCGTTTGGTCTGGCTGGCGAACTCAATATCGCCCTTCAAGTGATGATGGGCATATTCGTCGCGCGTCTCGGCATACCCGGACTCATAAATGATCGCATCGTCGCTCAATTGCGCCAATGCCGTCTTGCTGTCACCGCCTTTCAGCGCGGCATGGAAACTTTCAACGACCTTTGCGGCTCCGTTGTTGTGGCGAACATCATCAGCGACTGCCGGATTAGCCGCGAAACTGAAAAGCATTACAAGGGCTGCGCGCCACCCGAAAGAATACATTGCACCCATATCGACTCCCCTTTGATTTGATTGCTCGCCCAAACGATACATTATCGCCTTCGTCGGAATTCAGTTATTCGACTGGATGTCGCTTACGACAAACGCCGTCCCGGATTTCTCGGCCGTGAATTTGATCTTGTCACCGGCTTTCACTTTATCGAGAATGGCCGGGTCCTTGACCTGAAACACCATCGTCATTCCCGGCATATCAAGGTTTTTGATTTCGCCGTGCTTGATGGTGAGCTTCCTGTTTGCCTTGTCGACCTTGCGGATTTCGCCATCCGTCATATCGGCCGACTGGGTAAGCTGGGCAACCTTTGTTTCGTTGGCATTGTTTTGCGCCTGAACGGGGGCAAGGGGCAATCCCGCTGAAGAGGCGGAGGCAAGCACTGAGATCTTGCCAACCATGCCCGCCTGGTAGTGTCCGGCTATCAGGCAGGCAAAGTCGAATTCACCGGACTTATTAAAGGTCCAGACGATCTCGCCTGATTTGCCGGGGCCGACATGCGCCATATAAGGCGCGTCATGTTCCATATTTGGGAACTTCACCATCAGTTCGGCATGTTCGTCATTTTCTTTCTTCGTGCCAATCACAAACTCGTGCATGACCACGCCCGTGTTCTTGATCAGAAATTTCACCGTATCACCTTGCTTCACCTCGATTTTGTCGGGGCTGAACCGCATGGTATCAAGCATCTTGATGTTGATGACCCGCTTCACTGCCTTTGTGTCTCCCGCAATACCCCAGTCCTTTTGCTCCTTATTTATTGCTCTCTCTTTTGTGGCGTGATCTTCGCCGCCGTGGGCGAGCAAAGTGCCAGAGGCAACAACCAGAGTGACCAAACATGCAGATTTGATAAATTTCATGTGCTTTCCTTGTCGAGATAACAGACGATCAGTGGCCGGAATGGCCCGAAGCCTGGGGTTTGCGAATCTGCACTTCAACGTCCTGTTTTGGCTTGATCTGACGCGGCATGGATTGCCCGCCTTCCGCCTTGAAGCGTGCCGGTTCAGCCAACGAACCTTTCCATTCAAAGGCAACTTCGCCAGCCGGGTGCTGGTACCAGCCGGGGTTTTTGTAATCGCCAGGCTTCTGGTTTTTGCGCACCTTCAGCACCGAGAACATGCCGCCCATAGCAACCGAGCCAAACGGGCCTTCGCCGGTCATCATGGGAACGGTATTGTCGGGTAGCGGCATTTCCATCTCGGCCATGTCGGCCATGCCGCGTTCGCCCATCACCATGTAGTCCGGGATCAAACCGGTGACTTTCTTAACCACCTCACGGTGGTCTACGCCGATCATGGTCGGGACATCGTGCCCCATCGCATTCATGGTGTGGTGGCTCTTGTGGCAATGAAAAGCCCAGTCGCCTACTTCATCAGCGAGAAACTCGATCTGGCGCATCTGGCCAACAGCCACATCAGTCGTGACTTCATACCAACGCGAGCTCTTTGGCGTCGGCCCGCCATCTGTCCCGGTCACCAGAAACTCGTGGCCATGCAGGTGGATAGGGTGGTTGGTCATCGTCAGGTTGCCGATGCGTATCCGCACCTTGTCGTTCTTGCGCACGTTTAAGGAATCGATGCCGGGAAAGATGCGGCTGTTCCATGACCACAGGTTGAAGTCGGTCATGGTCATGATCTTCGGCGTATAGCTGCCGGGATCGATGTCATAGGCATTGAGCAGAAAACAAAAATCACGTTGCACCTCGTCGATCAGCGGATGTTTGGTCTTCGGGTGGGTGACCCAGAAGCCCATCATGCCCATCGCCATTTGCGTCATTTCATCGGCATGAGGGTGGTACATGAAGGTGCCGGGGCGGCGCGCGATGAATTCATAGACAAAGGTCTTGCCAGGATCGATCGCGGGCTGAGTCAGGCCGGTGACGCCATCCATTCCATTGGGCAACCGCTGCCCATGCCAATGCACGCTGGTATGCTCGGGCAGCCGGTTGGTGACGAAAATGCGTACGCGATCGCCTTCGACCACTTCAATGGTCGGCCCCGGCGACTGTCCGTTGTAGCCCCACAGATGTGCCTTCATGCCGGGGGCCATTTCGCGCACCACCGGTTCGGCGACCAGGTGGAATTCCTTTACGCCGCCATTCATGCGCCAGGGCAGCGTCCAGCCGTTCAGTGTGACGACCGGGTTGTAGGGACGACCAGTGTTTGGCACCAACGGCGGCATCGTGTCGGGTTTGGACTGTATTACCGGTTCGGGCAAGGCCGCCATGGCAACCGAGCTGACGGCGGCCGCCGCAACGGCGCCACCGGCCATGCTCGCGGCTTGCAGGAACTGTCTTCTTGAGGTCACTGTGAAATCCTTCCTGAATGAGATGACGCCGTGGGGACGATCAATGCGCTGCTTCGCTACTACTACCGCTGCCGCCAGCCGACATAGCACCGACCGAAGCCGCCATGGGCGGCTTACCCATGAGCGACACCTGCAACGCCGCTTCGCTGAGCCAGAACTGTTGTTCGGCGGCAATGGCCGCGATCACGGTGTTGATCTGGTCGCGGCTATCGGCCAGCAACTCGAACACGCCGATGATCATGCCGTTGTAGCGCAGCACGTTTTCTTCGCTGATGACCTTGCGCAGCGGGACCACCTCGTCGCGGTAGTGTCTGGCGATATCAAGCGACGTTCGATAGGCGGAATAGCTTTCGCGCAAATGCGATCCAGCCGCACGTACCGTGGCTTTCAGTCGATTGGCCGCCGCGAGCGTCTGCGCATTCATCGCATTGCGCTTTTCGCCACCCCAGTCAAAGAGGGGAAGACGCACCTCCAGCTCATAACCGCGTTTGGTATCCGACGTTCCGGCATGGTTGTCGAACACCGTGTCGTGGCGCCAGCCCAATTCGATATCGACGACACTGGTCAATCCATTCAAGCCTTGCGCCTTCGCACTAGCCTCGTACTCGGCCTGCGCGAGTTTGATGTCGAGCCGACCCGTGCTGGCAGCCTTGCTCGCCTCCTCTGGCGAACGTGGCACTTTCGGCAAATCAGGCAGTCGGTCCGGCAATTTAAGGGCCAAGGCCTGCGTGTCGGTCAAACCGAGGAGCCGTACCAGCGCTTCCCGGGTCGAGGTGGCTGCATGTTGTGCGCTAGCCCATTTAGTCGTCGCATCGGCGTAGAAGGCTTGCTGGCGCGCACGCTGCAATTTGCTGAAATTGCCCACCGATTGCATGCGCCGCGCCAGTTCAGCACTGGCCTGTGCCGTCTCGTTGACCTGTTTGGCGTACGAAAGGCTCTGTTGAGCCGCTACGGCGTTGACCCAAGCTTGGCGTACCTGGGTGACCTGCTCGATGACCGTGCTGGTCAAGAGCAATTGCGACTGTTCAATCTGGCGTTGCGCGATGCCGTAGCGCCGAGGCACGGTCAATAGATCCAGCAGGCCAAATGTTATCAATCGACCTAGTTCGAGTTCGTCGCCAATGCGCATGCGCTCAAAGCTGAATACCGGATTGGCAATGCGCCCGGACTGGGCCGCAAGGCTGGCATCCGACCAGTTCTTCGCCAGCATCGCCTGTAACGCCGGGCTGCCTGCCAGAGCAAGCTGCACGGCATCGGATTGGCTAAGCGGCTTTTGCAGAATCTCGCCTGCCGTCTTGTCGAGCGCGGCGCGCTGCTCTTTGGTTTGAGCCAAGACCAGCTTGCCTTGAGTGAAGTCGGCCGCGGCCTGGTTGGTCTGGTCGAGCGACTGCTCGAAATTGACGCTGGCGCAGCCGCTCAATAGGGCCGCGGCAATGGCGGTTAGCAGCAGCGTGTTACGTCGCGGACCGCAAGTGCGTCGTTTCATGGCTTCTTTCCGTGATCGGCGTGAGAAGCCGGGCTGTCGGTTGCAGTCGTGGCCGAATCGCCTTGGCTTGCCTCCTTGGCATAGGCGCGCCAGCCGCCGATCTCGCCGACCACTTGATTTGATTCACGCCAAGACGCTATCGGCTGGTCGGCCAAGGCTTGATAGCCGGCGAAAACGGAGATGTACTCAAGAGATGGGGCGCCCGCTTGGCCAATTTTCGAAGCGGAAATCGAAAGTGATATCGGAGGGTACACCTCAGCCGAGACGCTGGATTGCCCAAATGTCGGTGATAAGTTGAGTGCAAATCCGAGCGCCGCCAGCCATCTGGCCCGGAATCGCACAAACCCGTGGTTGATCGTTGAAACCATAACGTCCTCGCGTCAATATTGTTGTTTAGGCCGAATCCCGCCGCTGCAACAGCGAAACCCCTGCGGATCCCGCAAAGATCAGGCTCGCATGCTGCGAGATCGAGCCTGACAGTTGGCTGACACGCAGATTACATTGTTGTAATCTTTATCGCTCATCATGCATGCAGGCGCAGAATTCATACATTGAAGACGAAAGACAGTCGATGAAGATTCTGGTGGTTGAAGATGAGGCGAAGACCGGAAACTATCTGAAGCAAGGGCTCATCGAGGCTGGCTTCGTGGTTGATCTGGCGCGAGACGGGATCGACGGTGTTCATTTGGCATTGACCGATATCTATGATCTGGCGATCCTCGACGTAATGCTGCCCGGGATCGACGGCTGGGAAGTGCTGCGGCGAATTCGCAAGGCGGGCAAGGAAACGCCCGTGCTTTTTCTGACCGCGCGTGATCAGGTCGATGACCGGGTAAAAGGTCTGGAGCTGGGCGCAGATGATTACCTTGTGAAGCCCTTTGCCTTTGCCGAACTGCTTGCCCGAGCGAGGACTTTGTTGCGCCGGGGGTTGCGCAGCAAGGAACCGGAGCAGATCCGCGTTGCCGATCTGGAGCTTGATCTGTTGCGGCGACGGGTCTCTCGCGGCGGACAGCGCATCGATCTTACGGCTAAGGAGTTTGCCCTTTTGGAATTACTTTTGCGCCGCCGCGGCGAAGTTCTGCCACGATCCCTGATTGCCTCGCAGATATGGGACATGAATTTTGACAGCGACACCAATGTCATCGAAGTTGCCGTGCGCCGACTGCGCTCCAAAATGGATGACGACTTTGAACCTAAGCTCATTCGTACCGTACGCGGCATGGGCTATATGCTGGAAACCGGCGAAAAGTGAGCTGGCACCGAAAGTCGATCAGCTTCCGACTCACCGTTCTATTTGCCGTCGTTTCGACTGCCGTGCTGTTTTCCCTCGGTTTGCTGATTCGAACTGCGGTCGCGCAACACTTCGTCGAACAGGACATGGAGCAAATGTCGGGCAAGCTGCATCTGGTTGCTCACCTGCTCGAGAAAGTCAAGAGCACCGCCGACCTCGACACCCTGCCAAAGTTGCTGGACGATTCACTGGTCGGTCACCATGGTCTGGCGGTGCTGGTCCGCCATCCGCAGGGTGCAACGCTCTTTTCCACCACGGATGCAGACTTTCCGGAGTCCATGCTGGC
>CAZAGR010000108.1:0-8248 GCA_964484585.1 uncultured Propionivibrio sp.
AAACCCCGTTGGAATCACGCCCCTCGTTCAGACTCATTCGCCATTGGACAATGCTCGAAATTGCCAGAGACAGTTATATGCTGGTATTATGGCGGGGCAGGAGGTACGCCATCGCTAACCGTCTTTGCCTGTATGACGAATGGCTTGCCGTGCTAACTGATTGAAAATATTATAGATTCAAGCTTAACTTCTGAATCCGCACTTCTGAACGGTTTGTGTTGGCGTACTTGCTGGTGCAGAAGGGATACAACTGCAACGTGGCTCCCTTCTTCATGATGCCGTTTCTTGCTGAACTGGGGGACTTGCGGCCGGGAAGCCTCTCGACCCAATACAACGTCTGCGGCTCACCCGGGCGCCGCTGCAAGGCGTCGCCGCCCGAGAAGCACGGACCCTACTACCAGGTCAGCTACACCCGCAAGGGAAAGAGCAGTAGCAAGTTCGTCAAAAATAAGGACTTACCCGTGATCCGCAAACAACTCAAAAACTACGCTCGCATGAAGTTGCTTATGGATCGCTGAATCGACTTGGCCACCGAATTATCAAATCTTCGCATTACTCAGGACATGAGTTAAAGTGGGCGAGAACTTGTCACTGTCCAGTAACAACACTGCACAGCTTAAATGACAGGCCTCCACGACAAAAAACCCGGACTTGACCCCGGGTGCCTCCCCGTAAGTCGGCATCGAGACGAGAGTGGGGGTAGAAAGAAATCACATTAGAGAGCAGCATTGGCGAAGCGCAAACGATTCCATATGCATGGTCAATCCCCGCTGCTGGAATTTGCCGCGTGCGAGCAACAAATCATGGTCAGGGTTTTTTCAGATTTTTGTCAAAAAACCCAACCACGCTGGCATTCATCTGGCTGTGGAAGGCTCTTCTATCGAAATCGCCGGGATCCGCGCAGAAGCCTGGTGGCTTGAGCAGGCCACAGGGGACTAGAAATGACATATGACCCGCGCCCGGAACGGAATGGAACTCAACTTTCTCGCCTAGCGCAGTTTGCACCAGCTTGGCGTTGCTCGCATACGGTACTTTATCGTCTTGCTCGCCGCTCCATAGCTGAATTGCCGCTTTGACGTTGGCTAGCCCATTCGTGCCGAAGGTAAAGCCCAAGCCGGGGGCAGCGACTACTGCGGCCTTGATTCTGGCGTCGGGTAAGAAGTCATTACCGCCTTTCGCTGTCTCAGCATTGAGCAATGGCGAATTGGCATGACGCAGTACATCACAAACAAATTCTTGGGTGGCCGCGCAATGCTGCGCAATGATGGACAGATCGGGTTGCCCACCAACTGCAGTGAGCACAGTAAAGCCGCCAGCTGAGAAACCAAATGCGCCGATTCGCGCCGCGTTGATCCGCTCACGTGCGGGCCATGTTTTCAGCAGGTAATCAATGCTGGCGTGCAGTTCGCGATTGCGACCACTGAACAACTTCGCCGACCCAACAGAACTTTGGTCGGCGAAATTATCCCCGGCATGCATCGGTGCGGCGACGACATAACCCGCGCTAGCCAGCGCCAGCGCTAAGTCAGCATGCCCACCCATGCCCCCGCCATTGCCATGAGAAATCACCACCAGCGGCAAATCGCGCCCGGCAATCTCGGCATTGTGGGCCACATTCATCACCAGCGGCCCCAACATCAGCGGCCAGGTTCTTGCCTGAGTTGGATACCAAATACCAATAGCGAAGCTATGCCCGTCTGCTGCCTTCACCTGTGCGCCTTGAAATCCCACGGGTTGATCACCTTCTAAGGCCGTGAAATAAACCGCGCCGGCCAATACACAGGCCAAAATCGCGAATGCGCCGACCGTGCGACGTATCCATTTCATCTTCGTTTTCCTTTGCGCTAAGTGTTTGGTTTGGTCAGAAAGCATGGCTAGCCAAACCCTACTCAGTGATTGCAAACAGTGTCATGTGGTTAGCAGAAATGCGATGAATCTTAGCCGATCGACCCGGAACTGCGAATAAGTTCCCGGCAGAGTACTCCTCCAGTTTTGGGTGACGTATCGAGCTGTGCGTGCAAAGTCAATGTGTCGCGCCACCTGTCGCGATGAGGTCAGTCTCCACTGTCAGTGTTGATTCGACAATTTGCAGCAAACCCGCAACCATCACATCGAGCGACATGCTTGGCGCATTCGGGTGGCGCAGCGCTTGTTCGGGCAAGTACGGGATATGCACAAAGCCGGCGCGCTTGATTTTTGGCGCTTGCGCCACGACCCGCATGACTCCATAAAACACATGGTTGCAGACAAAGGTACCAGCGGTTTGAGAGACTGCGGCTGGAATTCCTTTCTCGATCAGCGCCGCAACGATGGCTTTGATCGGCAAGGTGCTGAAATAAGCTGCTGGGCCATCCGTCTGGATTGGCACATCAATCGGCTGTGCCCCGGCGTTGTCCGGGATACGCGCATCGTCCACATTGATCGCGACCCGCTCAATGCTCATTTCTGCCCGGCCGCCAGCCTGGCCGACGCACACCACGATGTGCGGTTTGTGCTTGCGAACCTGCTGCTCCAAAACGTCGAGCGAATGAACAAAAGCGCACGGCAGCCTGGCCACCGCGATCACGCTGCCATCGCTCATGGTCTTACCTTCGAGGGCACGAACTGCCTCCCACGATGGGTTGATGGACTCGCCGCCAAACGGTTCAAAGCCGGTCAATAAAATTGTCTTCTTGGGTCGCATGAGCAAGCTTCGCGGTCAGGGGAAGGCCAGAAAATACATCAGAAAGATATTGCAGGCCAAAACGCAAAGCGCTGTCGGGATTTGAATCTTGATCACTTGATACTTGTCCTTCAACTCCAGCAGCGCCGCCGGCACGATATTGAAATTAGCCGCCATCGGTGTCATCAGCGTGCCGCAATAGCCGGCAAACATGCCGATCGCCACAATCGGCGCGGGGTCGCCGTGATGCTGCAGGATCAGAAACGGCAGCGCAATTCCGGCCGTCATCACCGGAAATGCGGCGAAGGCATTGCCCATGATCATGGTGAACGCGGCCATGCTGAGGCAGTAAATCGTCACCAGCGCAAATCGACTTTGCGGATCGACGAACAGATTGACGATCGCCTGAATCGACGTTCCGGTCTTTGCTGCGACGAACACACCGCCCAACATCGCCAGCATTTGCGGCAGGATCAGCGCCCAGCCGATCGCATCAACCAGACGGCGCGATTCACGAATCGCGACCATCGGCGAGCTCCCCGTGATTCGTTGCCCAAGCGCAATCGCGCCGATACAGGCCAGCGCCAATGAGGTCAGCGTGAGATTCTTTTGATCCAGAAAATGCACGCCGCCGATCATCAGCTCCTTGCCGAACACGGTCAGCAATACCGTGATCAGCGGAATCGCCAAGGCGGGAATGAACAGCTTGTTGCCCAGTCGCTCCGCCGATTTTTTGCGCTCGGCGGAACCATTGTCCGCCGTCGTTCCCGCACCGAGCAAGTTCGCCCCGGCAATTCCGGCGATGATCAGGACAATGAGCCCAACCACTCGATAGGTCATCTGTTTGCCGAGCATCGCGATCATCAGATCGCCGAACAGAAAGCTGCTGCCGAACAGGAACCAGAAAGCGGCCGTGGTGTAACGCTTGGGGTTGGACACATCACGCAGCGTCATGCCGGCGACCAGCATCACAATCACGCCGATCAGATAGAAAACCAGATCAATGCTGATGATGCTGGTCAAGGTTTGCTCCCGGCTTGCCCAAGCTGCCACTCATGAATCTCCCGCGCGATGCTCGCATCGAGTCGCGAGAGACGGAACAAATGAATGACCAAGGCGCAGACAGCGGTCGGAATCGCCCATAAGCCGATTGCCAGTGGCTCGACGTTGGTGATGCCATTTTCCTTGAGAAACGCCGTCATCAACAACACGGCCCCGAAGGCGATAAAAATGTCTTCGCCAAAGAACAGCGCAACGTTGTCACAGGCGGCCGCATGCGCCGCGATGCGGTCGCGGATGTGCGGTGGCAGTTCGCCATGCCGGTTGCTGGCGGCGCCCTCCGCCATCGGCGCCAGCAAAGGGCGCACCGTCTGCGCGTGTCCGCCCAGGCTCAGCAAACCCAGCGAAGCGCTGACTTCGCGCACCACAAAATAGAGCATCAGAATCCTTCCGGTGCTGGCGACACGAATGCTCGAAATCCAGGCTTGCGCGCGTTCCTTGAGGCCATGGCGCTCCAGCAAACCGATCACCGGCAGGATCAACAGCGAGCTTGCCAGCTGGCGACTATTCATGAATTTTTCGCCAAAGGTTTCCAGCACCGCAAGGAAGTCCATGCCAACGGCCAAACCAGTGACCAGACCGGCCAGCGTAACCACCAGCAGCGGATTGAAGCGCAAGGCAAAACCGAGCACCACAACCGGAATACCGATTAATGGCAACAGCAGGTCAATGTTCATGTTCGTTTCCCGATTAGGCCTTGTGGCCCTGCGCTGATGCCAATGCGAGCGGCCGCACGGCGATATTTCTCTTTGCCAGCGTGTCACGAATCAGCCGCGCCAAGGCAAGCGCCTGTTTGCCATCGCCATGCAGGCAGACTGTATCCGCTGTCATTTGCAAAGTCTGTCCATCCACACTCACCACCTTGCCATGCTCGATGAACATCATCGCCTGCTGCAATGCCTCTTGCACGTCCTCGATGCAAGCATCCCGATGAGTGCGCGACACCAGATTCTTCTGCGCATCGTAGCGCCGGTCTGCAAACACTTCCTCGGCAACCGCCAGGCCAGCCGCCTTCGCGACAGAAATCAGCTCGCTGCCGGCCAAGGCAAACAAACGCAAGGCCGGATCAATATCCGTCACGGCCCTGACCATCACCTGTGCCAGCAGCGGATCACGCGCCGCCTGGTTGTACAAGGCGCCATGCGGTTTGACATGAACCATTGGTGCTCCGGCGGCGCTGGCGATGTTGCGCAATGTCGAAATCTGCTTGATCAAACTCAGGTACAAAGCTTCGCCTGGCATCTGTATTGCCGTGCGACCAAAGTTTTCGCGGTCCGGGAAGCTCGGATGCGCACCGATAGCGACCCCATGTTTCATCGCCGCTTCGACCGCGGTGCGCATCGAAACAACATCGCCCGCATGGCCGCCACAGGCGATATTGACCGAGCTGACACAGGCCAGAATCTCATCGTCGTAAGCCTCGCCCTCACCCAAGTCGGCGTTGAGATCGATCATCAATCTATGAGCGGGGAGCGTGTCAGGCATGGTTTCCATAAGCACTTAGTTCGAATCGATAGCGATTGTGCTGCCATTCTTCCCGCGCCGCACGCGCGCCATCAAGGCCAGCTTCCACAAAACGAATCTTCCGCCCGGCCGGAGCCTGCGCAAATTTCCACAGATCGGCATTAATCACCACCGCAATTCGCGGGTAACCGCCCGTGGTCTGCGAATCGGCCAGCAACACAATCGGTTGTCCATTCGGTGGTACTTGCACCACGCCGGGCAAGACGCCATGCGAGCGCATTTCGCCGCTGACATTGCGCGTCAGCACTGGCCCCTCCAGACGATACGCCATACGATTGCTTTGCGCAGAAACCGTCCATGTATCAGCAAAAAATGTAGCGCGCGCATCGGGCGAAAACTGCTCGAATTCCGGACCCGGCAAGACCCTAACTTCCGGCGACCACTGGGGCTGCCAGCCGCCGATCCGCCGCTCGAGATGATGGGCTGACCCAAGCGGCAATTGATCCCCGGCCGCAAGCGCGCGGCCCTCGAAGCCACCGAACTTCGCCTGAACATCGGTCGCCCGCCCACCTAGAACTTCGGCCACGGCGATGCCGCCGTCCACAGCGAGATACGCCCGCATTCCGGCTTTGGCGCCACGCAGTTTCAACACCTGCCCCGCCGCACTGTGGTTGCGCCAACCGCTGTGCACCGCCTTGTCATCCAGCGTCGCCGCGAAGTCCGCGCCAGTCAGGGAAAACCACGTCGTCCGCCGAAAACGCATTTCGATTGGGCCGGCCACCATCTCCAGGCCCGCCAGGCCCGCCGCGTTATTCACCAGGCGATTTGCCAGCCACAGCGCGGGGCCGTCCAAGGCACCGCATTGCGCAACGCCCAGATGGCGATAGCCGTGACGACCGAGGTCCTGAACCGTGGTCTGTATGCCGGGGCGAACAATTTCCAGCATCGCCTCAGTCGCTCACTGGCACAAACTGGATCAGATCGCCCGGCCGCAAAAGTATCGGCGCTTCGCGTAGCGGGTCGAACAAACTCAGATCAGTGCGCCCAATCAAGTTCCAGCCGCCGGGGCCAGCCGACGGATAAATGCCGGTTTGCGCCCCGCCGATGCCGACAGATCCGGCCGGCACCGCCAGCCGTGGATCCGCACGTCGGGGAGTCGACAATTGATCAGGCAATCCGCCCATATAAGCAAAGCCGAGCTGGAAGCCGAGGAAGTACACCACGTAGTCTGCCGAGCTGTGCGCCGCAATCACTTCCTCCGGCGTCATTCGCGCATGCTCGGCGACTACACCCAGATCCGGGCCATCAGCGCCACCATAGCGCACCGGAATCTGCAGCGTTCTTGACGAATATGCCTGCGCCCGTATCGCCTTCCACTGCTGCTCCATCACAGCCAGCAATTCGCCACCGGAATGTTTGTCCGGATCAAAAATCACCGTCAGGTTGTTCATCCCAGGCACGATGTCACGGCAAATTGCCAGCTGCTTCAACTGTTCGGCCAGTTGCCAGATGCGTTGTTGGCAGCTCAGATCAACCGGCCCGGTTGCGCTCATGCACGCCGCGCATTCACCCAGCAGATAAAACTGCATCTTGTTTCTGGTCAACGTGGCGGAAAGTACAGACATTATGTTTCTGAGGTTGTGGCTGCGCCGGACGTGTTCACAAGCGTTTCCAGCGCAAGTAACAGGCTGGCACGATGCACACGCGCCACCTCCTGCCACGGCTCGCCGCTCAGCGCCGACTCAAGCGCCCAAAGCAGATTGAGGCTGGCGTTAGGGTTCGCCACTTTGACCATCGCATAAGCACGCACCGAACCCAACTGCCGCAATCGGGCGATTGAAGTGATGCCGGCACCAGCCAGCATTGCCTGCGATTTCGGCCCGAGGCTCGGCAGGTCAGCGATTGATTGTGGCTCGGCCATTGGCAGGCGGAAAGGATAGCGACGGCGCAATTATCACGCGGGCGTGTTGTCGCGTGTTACCCGGTGGCTCACGAGTTTGATGTACGGAGCGCCCCGCAGTACAAGGCGCGAACAAAACGCTAGCGGTTATCGCCGTCGGGCAACTGCAAATATCGATATACCCCAATCACCGCAATCGCAAACGCGATATGCACGCAGAGCACCGGTGGCCAGCCGAGCAGGTAGATCACATCGTTGGCCAGGCTGGCTTTGAATGGCCCGCCACCAAAGGCCAAGCCACGCGTGCCGAAGAAGGTATTGGCCATCGCCGGCAGGGTAAACATCCAGCCGGTTATCAGCGCGGTCCAGAACAGCAAGTCGAATTGTTTCTTGCTCAGCCACATGAACTGCCCGCCAAAGGCCAGCGCCATCAACAGCAAACCCTGCGTCATCGCCTCCATATGGCCCATCCGATAGGCGCGCGAATCGCCGGGAATCTGCACATCGATTTGTACCGGTAGCGGCCACAGCACGATTTTCTCCAGCAGACTAAAAAACCACGCCCAGCCAAATAAAATGCCGACGATAAACAGACCAAGACCGTTAAGGAAAAACAAAGCTTGTAGGCGTTTGCTGATAGTTTGTGGTTCACTCATAACTGGTCTCGTGGCGAGGCGAAGGGGTTAGCCAAGACGGCACTGGAATAGACGCGGCGAGCTGTGCCGTGTCCAGCTTCGACGCGCCCGCCGGGTTGTCGCGAAATAGTTTCGCCCAAGCCAAGCCCCAAGCCGGATCGGCAATCTGGCGCGGGTGATAATCGGGCCGCAGAATACGCAACCATTTGGGCAGGATGTTGAACAGCACACGGTAGATCACTTTGGTCAGCGCCCAATGGCTGGCCAGCGAGCGCGACCGCCCATCTTCCTTGAGCAGCGTGTGATAGCCCTGACGGGTACGCCAGAAAATATGCGCGGTGGCGTAGAACAAACCGCTGATGCGCAAGAAGTAACCAGGGTGCAAATGGTGCAGCACGTCGTAGGCCAAGCTCTTGTGCTCGCTCTCCTCGACAAAATGCCACAACACCAAGGACGCCACCGCCGGCTTGCTGTCGCCAAACAGATACACGCGGTCTTCTATCAGCATCTGCCCGATCACCAGCGCCA
>CAZAGR010000109.1:0-8220 GCA_964484585.1 uncultured Propionivibrio sp.
GCAGCGGATGCGGCGCACCCGCCAGACTCACTTTGCGGCTTTGCCCCCACCGGCGCCGTTGGCTTCACGGCCACCCTTCGCCGGCTCCTTGTCCACCCACACCAACTCATCCCCCTTGGTCTGGAATGTGCCGATCAAGTCTCCCGGCTCGGGAGGTGGTTCGGGATATAACTGCCATTGGCAGGCTTGGGTTTCGGTGACATACCAGCGTTTGCCATGATTGAGAATGAACACACCGGGGTCGACGCGATACACATCCAGCTTGAAATTGTCGCCCGACTTCCGCAAGGGAAAACGCCGCTGACAGTCGGGAAAACGGGCGACGATAAACCAGTTGTCCCACGGCGATCCCGGATAGCCTTGCTCACGCATTACAGAAAGCGAATGATTCCGGTCGTCGATCTGATAACCCGCCTGCTGATTGCCGCAACCCGCAGCGAAAGCAACAGCGCACAGCGCCACAAGCAAAGTCATGCGTCGAATCATCTAATTACTCCGTAGTCGCCAAGCAATCGACTCACCGGCGCGCAGCGGCACCAGTGGATCGTTGGCCAGATAACTCAGATTATCGGGCACGAGCCAAGTTTCGCGCGTCAGCGTAATGTGGTCCACGTTACGCGGCAAGCCATAAAAGTCAGCGCCGAAAAAACTGGCAAAAGCCTCGAGGAGATCGAGCGCACCAGCCGCGTCGAAGGCTTCAGCATACAGCTCGATCCCTGCATGCGCGGTATAGCATCCGGCACAGCCGCAGGCCGCTTCCTTGGTGCTCCGGGCATGGGGTGCGGAATCCGTGCCAAGGAAAAATTTCGGGCTGCCGGAGGTGGCCGCGGCGAGCAGCGCCTGTCGATGCGACTCGCGCTTTAGGATCGGCAAACAATAATGGTGTGGACGGATACCGCCCGCAAAAATCGAATTGCGATTCAATAAAAGGTGATGCGCCGTCAAAGTGCCGGCCACATTCGCGCCCTGCGCGAGCACGAAGTCGATGCCGTTTCCAGTGGTGATGTGCTCCAGCACCAGTTTCAATTCGGGGAAATCACGCAGAAGCGGAATCAATACGGTGTCGATGAAGACCGCTTCGCGGTCAAAAATGTCGACCGCGGGGTCAGTAACCTCACCATGCACCAGTAGCGGAAGACCCAGTTTCTCCATCCTTGCCAGCGTCGACGCACACCTTTTCAAATCAGTCACACCGGCGTCGGAATTGGTCGTCGCTCCGGCCGGATAAAACTTCACCGCCTTCACAAAACTGCTCGCCACGGCCGCATCAATTTCCGCCGCGGGGGTGTTGTCAGTCAAGTAAAGCGTCATCAAGGGCGCAAACGTCGAGCCTGATGGCATTGGCAATGCGGCAAGAATGCGTTCGCGGTAGGCACTGGCGAGACCGACCGTCGTCACCGGTGGTTTCAGATTGGGCATGACGATAGCGCGACCAAACCGTGCGGCAGTGTCGGCCAGCACAGCAGCCAAGGCGGGTCCGTCGCGCAAATGCAAATGCCAGTCGTCGGGCCGGATAAGCGTCACTGTTTCGGGCGGATTTGCGGGCTGCATGAGGAGAATTATAGGGGTTCGGCCTTCAAGGCCAGCGCCCGCTGATACAGAGCGTTCTTGGCTTGCCCGGTGATTTCGGCGGCCAGTTTGGCGGCCTGCTTGAGCGGCAATTCATCAAGCAGCAGCGTAAGCACGCGTTCCGTTTCAATATCCAAGCCTTCGCGCTCGGGTGCGCCGCTGACCAGCAGGACAAATTCACCACGCTGCCGATTGGGGTCTGCATTCAGCCACGCGACCGCCTCGGGAAGCGGCATCCGTTCGATTTGTTCGAACAGTTTGGTCAACTCGCGCGCAATCACAATTTCACGCGAGGGTTCAAGCAGCTGAGCCAGATCGGTCACGGTCTCAAGCACGCGATGTGGCGCTTCGTAGAAAACCAGCGCGGCACCGAGACCTGAGAGTTCGCTAATCGCCGTCCTGCGAGCGCCGACTTTTGCCGGCAGGAATCCAACGAACAGAAAACGCTCATCACTCAATCCTGCAGCCGACAAGGCGGCAACCACGGCACTGGCCCCCGGCAAGGGTATGACTTTGAACCCTGCCACGCGCACCGCGGCAACGGTTCGCGCACCGGGATCCGATACACCGGGAGTGCCGGCATCCGATACCAGCGCCACTTTTTTGCCCTCGCCCAACAGACGGATCAGCTTCTCGGCCGCGAAATTCTCATTGTGCTGATGCAGCGCCAGTGTGGGTACGCGAATGCCATGATGATCGAGCAGATGTCGCGCGTGACGGGTATCTTCGCAGGCCACGAGATCAACCCCGCGCAAAACCTCAAGGGCACGCAAACTGATATCGCCGAGGTTCCCGATTGGTGTCGCCACCACATACAATGCATTTTCCATGACGCCCATTCTTGCAGTGCGATGGCTCTGAAGCAAGCGCACGAACTCCCGTCCCATCTGAAACGTGGTGCTGAAGCTGAGGCTTTGGCCGCCGACTATCTCGTCAGTCGGGGCCTGCGCATCATCGGGCGCAATTTTCGCGTTCGGGGCGGCGAAATCGATCTGATCTGTCGCGATGGCGGCACCGTTGTGTTTGTCGAGGTCCGTCTGCGGGCGCAAGGTGATTTTGGGGGCGCCGCCGCCAGCATCACTTCAAGCAAGCAGCGCCGACTCATTCTTGCCGCGCGCCATTGGTTATTGGCCAACGGCGAAGTTCCCTGCCGTTTTGACTGCATCTTGCTTGACGCACTCGATATCCGGCGCGTTGAATGGCTGCGTGATGCGTTTTCAACCGACTGATCGATGAGATCCTTGGCTGCAAGGATGTTGCTGGCAATGGTTTTTGCCGTCCTGCCATCGGCAGCATTCGCCGCGGGCGAAATCCGTATTCTGGTGCAAAGTTCGCCCCTCGCCGGCTTCCGCTACTACGCGGCCGACGCACATTGGCAGGACATGAAGGAAGGCGACGCGCTGACCTTGATTCGAGAGGCTGACAATCCCCACGACAGCTCCGCCATTCGGGTCGAGTGGAAGGGCGCAAAACTTGGCTACTTGCCGCGCCGCGAGAATCGGGCAGTGGCTGCAGCGATGGACGCCGGCGATACCGTGGACGCCCGAATCGCCAAAATGCGCGAACATCGCGATCCGTGGCTGAGGGTGTTGATCGACGTCAATATTGTCCTTTAGCGCGGCGTTCGCCATGTTTTCAGGGTCTTTTCGACCAAAACCACGCCGCTGACTGCGTTATGCTTGGCCGTCAAAAGGAGCAGATTGTCATGTCACTCGCCCAGCGAATCGAATTCCAGTTCAACGACAGCATCGCCGCCAAGCGCACAGCACTCGCCGCCATGGCCGCACCGATCGAGGCGGCTATTACGCTGATGGTCGCCAGCCTGCGCGCCGACGGCAAAATCATGGCCTGCGGTAATGGCGGCTCGGCCGCCGATTCACAGCACTTCGCCGCCGAACTGCTTAACCGCTTCGAGCGCGAACGGGAACCGCTGGCCGCCATTGCACTGACGACCGACACCTCAACGTTGACCTCAATCGCCAACGATTACCGTTATGAAGAAGTATTCTCTAAACAAATCAAGGCATTGGGAAAGCGCGGCGATGTCCTGCTGGCAATCTCGACGTCGGGCAATTCGCCCAACGTCATCGAAGCCATCCATGTCGCCCATGCCAAAGGTGTCCGCGTCGTGGCGCTAACCGGCAAGCAGGGCGGCAAAATGAACGCCCTGCTCAATGCCGACGATATCCACCTCTGTGTGCCGGCCGATCGCACGGCACGCATTCAGGAAGTCCACTTGTTAACCTTGCATTGTCTCTGCGACGGGATTGATGCGCTGATGCTTGGAGAAATTGCATGAACTGGTTCGCCCGAAATACCGATTTGCAAGCTACGAGTCCCGAACGGACGCCGTCCCGCCACCGCCGACTTTTCGCGACGACCGCGCTCGTCCTGGCCATTCCGGCACTCAGCGGCTGTTTCGGTGCCGTCGCCGTTGGCGCGGGCGCCGGTGCGCTGTTGATTTCCGACCGCCGCCCGTCGGAGACTTACCTCACCGACCAGGGCATCGAGTTGCGCGCTGCCAGTCGCATCAATGAAAAACTCGGCGACAAGGCGCATGTCAACGTCACCAGTTACAACCGCATGGTGGTGCTGACCGGAGAAGTGGCTAACGAAACCGCCAAGGCAGAAGCCGAGAGCATCACGCGCGGCGTTCCCAACGTCAAATCCATCGCCAATGAACTGGCGATTGCGGGCCCGTCTAGCTACGGCGGTCGCAGCAACGACTCGTACATCACCTCAAAAGTAAAGGCGCGGTTCATCGATGCCAACAAGTTTTCGGCCACCCACGTCAAAGTTGTGACTGAAGCGGGAGTGGTATTCCTGCTCGGTATCGTGACCAGCACCGAAGCCGATGCCGCCGTTGAAGTGGCCCGGACGACAGGAGGCGTGCAAAAAGTCGTGCGCGTTTTTGAAGTTATTTCAGCAGAACAGGCCAGGGCGATGGACGCTCAAACAGGTGGCGAAAAGGCACCTGCGGGCGGGAAATTGCCACCGAATCCGCGCTGAACCCATATTGAACCATCGCAGTCAAAAATAAAAATTAGTTAATAAACAGTTAGATAGATAAATTTTCGCAGACTTTAGAGATCCGCTCCTAGGCTTCTAGGGTGTCTTGCCTAGCAAGTTTCGGCAAAGTGTCTCTTCTGACGACCGGGATTCAGTGCATCTCATTGATTCCCGGACCCGGCGAAAGCCGTCGGCAATCTCGACGACTCTCGCGCTGATCGCTGCTGTTAGCGAAGGAGATATCATGTCTGCCAAGCTGTCTAAACGCTTTTTGATTGCCCGCAGTACCCACACCGCACTCAACTACATTCACCTCGACCTCTTAATGGTCGCCCTTGTGCTCGCGATTGCGCTGTTCAATCTGGTTTCGCACCGGGTCGACGTGATCGCCTCATTGAAGTCGGTCGTCCCCGCTTTATCCTCCCAGGCCAACGAAGCTGCCATCAGCGATGAGTCCGTTACCTCCGCCGGCCCGGTGCTTACTCCGCCGATGCAAGCAGCGCTGGATCATTTGGCCCGCCGCTACCGCGTATCAAATCAAGCACTTGTGCCAATTTTTGCCGCAGCGCAAGCCGTCGGCCGCGAACGCCGGATCGACCCGATGCTGTTAATTGCCGTGATCAGCGTCGAGTCGGGATTCAATCCCTACTCGCAAAGCGTCATGGGCGCGCAAGGCCTGATGCAGATCATCCCGCGTTATCACCAGGACAAAGTACCCGAAGGTGCCGGCGATTTGCCGTTCCTTGACCCGGTAACCAACGTCTCTATCGGCGCGCAAATTCTGCAAGAGTCAATTCGCCGGAACGGCGGCGTGATGGCCGGTCTGCAGCAATACGCCGGCGCCGCGGACGACGAAGAGCAAGCCTACGCTAATAAGGTGATGGCTGAAAAGCAGCGTCTCGAGCAGTTACCGCGTCGCAGCACGGGCGTCTGACCCGGTCCAGGTCTTCCGCTCGGGTCAGAGCACACGTTCCATGCGGCGGTGATCAGGAACCCGCCCTTCGGCCCGGGCAAGGCGCGAAGGGCGTTCGCGGGTAACGGCAAAACCGAGGCGCTCATACAAAAACTGCGCACGCGGGTTGGTAACCGCCACATCCAGCACCGCGCGACCAGCGTTTTGGGTACGCGTTGGGTCACGAGGTGGGTCACGACCCAGCGTCAGCAAGTGCTGAATCAGATCTGCACCAATACCCCGGCTGCGCGCTGCTGGCGCCACCCCCAGATGTGCAAGACACCATTCGCTTCGCTTCGGTGGCGCAATCACCTGTTCGGCGCGCAGGCCGCGCAGAACGACACCCAAGGCGGCAAAAAACCCGTAGCAACCAAAGATTTGCCGTGCCGCCGCCAATATGAACTTGATGCCGGCTGCCCCGCTCCAGCAGGCGCCCGCCGCTACCACCGTGCCGCCTTCAAGGCCAACCCAATGGTTAGAAAACCCGAAAATGCACCAGCGCCGTCAACGAAAGCCTGTCGCAGAAAATCCTGTGCCGTCGCCCGGCCCGGTACATTGAAAACAAAATCGAAGGCGTCGGGACCCGAGCTATAAATCAAAGGCACAGCCGCTTCAACGTCATCTGGCAATGCCGGTCGAAATTTAATAGACATCGTTCATCCCTACGCATTCAAACAATAACCAACGCTACCGCTAGAATCGGCGCATGGACTATTCCGCGCCGGCCTTTGAGGCCAAGATTACTCTGCCACCAGACCTGCACGAGCGCCTTGCCAGTCTGCCCCGGCCTCTGGTATTCACCAACGGCTGTTTCGACATTTTGCACCGTGGTCACGTCACTTATCTGGCGCAGGCCCGCTCGCTCGGGGCGAGCCTGATCGTCGCGGCAAATTCCGACGCATCGGTCCGACGCTTGGGCAAAGGGGACGACCGGCCACTGAATACCTTGGAAGATCGTATGGCGTTACTGGCTGCGCTGGAATGCGTGTCGCTGGTGACCTCATTTGACGAAGACACACCTTTGCAGCGCATTCTTGACTGCCGCCCCGAGGTTCTCGTCAAGGGCGGCGATTGGCCGGTGGAAAAAATAGTTGGTTACGCTGAAGTCATCAACTGGAATGGACGCGTGCATTCGATTCCGTTTCGCCATGAACGCTCGACTACCGCGTTGCTAACAAAAATCCGCGCGCTCTGATCCGGTTCGTCCAGCTGAAATACCTTACCACCAAGGCTCCAAGGACACCAAGATGCACCAAGGAAATCCATTCAAAATCAAGCCGCTCTTGGTGAACTTGGTGTCTTGGTGGTAAAGGAGTTTGACTTTCGTTGCACCGTGACTGACTGCTAAACCAAGGTCGCCAACGCAGCCGGCGAGAAATCAGACAGTTCGTTGTTGCGCCCGTCGCGCACCTTGACCACCCAGTCCGGGTCGCTGATCAGGGCGCGGCCAACGGCCACCAGATCGAAATCGCCACGATCAAATCGCCGCAGCAATTCGTCCAGCGAGGCCGGTTTCGACGACTCACCGCCAAACGCGGCGATGAATTCACCGGTCAGGCCGACCGAGCCCACGGTGATCGTCGGCTTACCCGTGAGTTTCTTGGCCCAGCCCGCGAAATTCAAATCAGAACCAGGGAATTCGGGCTCCCAAAACCGTCGCTGCGAACAATGGAAGATATCCGCGCCGGCATCGGCCAAAGGCTTGAGCCAGGCTTCCATCTCCTGCGGCGTTTTTGCCATCTTGACGTCGTAATCCTGCTGCTTCCATTGCGACAAACGAATGATCACCGGATAGTCGGGACCGACTTCGGCACGAACCGCCTTCAGAATCTCGGCAGCGAAGGTGCCGCGCTGGGCGAGTTCCTTGCCGCCGAACTGGTCGGTCCGGGTATTGGTGCCGTCCCAGAAAAACTGGTCAATCAAATAGCCGTGCGCGCCATGCAATTCGATAGCATCAAACCCCAGACGTTTGGCCGCACCGGCGGCTTTGGCAAAGGCAGCGATGCTATCGGCAATATCAGTTTCGCTCATCGCATTGCCAAACTGCTTGCCCGGCGAAGAAAGGCCGGAGGGGCTATCCACGGGGCCGGGCGCAACCCATTCCGTGCGGCGATTACGCACGGCACCGACGTGCCAGAGTTGTGGCGCCATCACGCCACCCTCGGCATGCACGGCATCAATCACTTTCTTCCACGCCGCCAAGGAGTCATCGCCCCAGAAACGGGGAACATCGGGATCGTTGGACGCCGCCGGCCGGCCGACGACCGTTCCCTCTGAAACGATCAACCCGACCGACGCGGCGGCGCGACGGCGATAGTATTCAGTCACCTTGTCCGTCGGTACGCCACCGGGCGAGAAGGAACGCGTCATCGGCGCCATCACGATGCGGTTGGGCAAGGTCAGGGATTTGAGGTGAAACGGACGAAACAGAGCAGCAGCAGACATGTGAACTCCAGGAAAATAAATCGACGACGGCGCCACTCATGAGGCGGCGTCGAATTGTACCGACCTAAAAGTCGGCGATGGCGGGACGGCGGGGAGAGGACGGGGCAACGCGAAGCAGCCCCGCTAATGAGATCGGCTCGTCAAACGCGGAAGATGGAAATCGATTTACTCAGTTCGGCCGATGTTGCATTGAGTGTGCCCGCAGAATTGCTCATGTTATCTGCTGCCTGGCTGGCTTCCTGACC
>CAZAGR010000110.1:0-8199 GCA_964484585.1 uncultured Propionivibrio sp.
CTTGGCCCGCCAGTTGATTGGAGAAAACTCGACGGTCGACAAAGAATATCTCGTTCGGGTCGAAGGTTCTTTGGACGAACGTGGCCTTGCATTGTTGAATCATGGATTGGAACTTGATGAACGCAAGCTCAAACCGGCGAAGGTGGCGTGGGCCAATGAGGATCAATTGCGCTTTGTCTTGAATGAAGGACGCAAGCGTCAGATTCGCCGCATGTGCGAAATTGTCGGATTAAAAGTGATTGGTTTGAAGCGAGTTCGCATCGGGCGCGTGCGTCTTGGCGACTTGCCTCTCGGCGAATGGCGTTACTTGCGTGAGGTAGAACGGTTTTAGCGACGAGCGAACTGTTGAGTATGGCTGAAAAGATGAAGTGTCAGCCAGGTGCCGTATCCGCAGGGGGGGGTGGTGAGGCAGTTCATCGGCTGGCTTAGCGTGTGCCGAATGGATACGATCGGCGGCTAGTTTGGTTTGCTCGGTGTCCAGCCCCAACTTGCGCATCAGTTTGTCCTCGCTGATGTGAAGTAACTCACTGATTGCCTTGAAGTCATCGGGCAGGGCGGCGTTGTCCCAACCTTGGGCGGAGTGTCGTGCCATATCGATGGCCAGATTGACATTTTTTACGCGTGGATTCTGCGCGTCACCTGCGTCCATCAGGGATTTCAACAGGTCTGGCAGGCGCCATGCCTTTGCAAGTTCAAGTTGCAGGTCGGCCAGACGAATGCCATAGATATCCATTTGTGCCGTCGTGGAGCGCAAAGTTTTGTCGGCAGACTGTTTTTCAACGATCTTGAGCGCCAGATCGGGGGCGAAGCACCACATCAATAGTTCTGCAACATCATGCAGCAGCGTCGCAACCGTAATCTCGTCGACATCCATATCATGGCGAATGATCGCCCATTCTCGCGCCCAATGGGCGGCCCGGCGAGCGCGCCCGATGACTTTAAGGAGTCCAAGGAGTGCTTTTGGATGTGCTCTCAGGCTTTCCTCAACCAGTTCGAGGTTTTGAAAGTCGCGAAAAAAAGGGTCGATGCCGATCATCATCAAGGCCCGTTCGATCGTGGTAATGTCGGTTGTCTGACGGCGGTTTCTGTGTTCCTCGATATAAGCAAGCACGCGCAGGGTCATCAATGGATCCCGCAGAATAATTCCCGACAGAGTCCGGGCATTCACGTTTTCGGCGTTTTCACGCAATGCTTCCAATTCCAGCATCGTGTGCCGGAGAATTGGAAGCTTGGCCTGACTATAGTAGGCTACCCAAGCGGGGAGGTCGGACAACGGTTTTTCAAGCATTTGTGGGCGCGATTTTCATCTTCGTTTGATTTTGGCATGAATTGACGCCAGTTCAACCGTGGATATGTCCGGTTAATCTTGATGTGTTGGGCGCTCGGGCGAGTTGTTCAGATATCTCTTAGAGGATATAATCTATCGTTTTCCACCTTGCTCCACCCGTTACGCATGCGGGGGGGCTTACAGCCAAAAGGAGATTGCATGCGACATTATGAAATAGTTTTCATCGTCCATCCGGATCAGTCTGAGCAGGTTCCGGCGATGATTGAGCGTTATAAAACCCTGGTTACTGGCCGCAACGGCAGTATTCATCGCCTTGAGGATTGGGGGCGCCGCCAAATGGCTTACCCGATTCAAAAGGTGCACAAAGCGCATTATGTGCTGATGAACATCGAGTGCGACGGCGAGACGCTGACCGAACTTGAAAGTGCATTCAAATTCAATGATGCGGTATTGCGCCATCTGACCATCAAAATGAAGAAGGGTGTTACGACGCCTTCCGTCATGATGAAGGAAGAGAAGGCCCGCGCCTTGAATCCGGAAACCAAAACGGAGGTAGCCGCTGCCCCTGTCGCCTGAATCTGCGCATGAGGATGGTCGGAGTTTGTCGACCAATCAGACGCAGTTGGCAGGTCGCTTGCTTGAACGTGGCCCATTGCGGCACACACCAGCCGGCATTCCAGTTGTTGAATTTATCCTTGGACACGCCTCAAAGCAGATCGAGGCAGGTACAGCGAGAATGGTGGAATGTGAAATGTCCTGTGTGGCGGTGGGAACCCCGGCAATGCTGCTGACGGGGGGAAAGCAAGGCGATGGTGTGGCGGTTACAGGTTTTTTGGCCGCGCGCAGCCTCAAGCGAAGAACAACGGTACTGCATGTAACGACAATTGAATTTGTGGAAGGAATAGAAAATGGCATTTAAACCAAAAGGTAAGTTGGGCGCAAAGAAGAAAGATGATAAGGGCCGCGGTGGCTTGTTCAAGCGACGCAAGTTCTGTCGCTTTACGGTCGAGAAGATTGAAGAAGTCGACTACAAGGATGTCGAAATTCTCAAGGATTTTGTCGCAGAAAACGCCAAGATCATGCCGGCGCGGATTACCGGGACAAAAACCGGATATCAGCGTCAGCTGTCGACCGCAATCAAGCGCGCACGTTTCCTTGCGTTGCTTCCTTTCACCGACTTGCATCAGTAATCGAGGGACTCAACCATGCAAATTATTCTGATGGAAAAGGTTGTTAACCTGGGCAGCCTCGGCGACGTGGTCAAAGTCAAGGATGGCTACGCGCGCAACTTCCTCATTCCGCAAGGCAAGGCCAAGCGGGCTACGGAAGCCAATCGCAAGATTTTTGAAGAAAAGCGTGCCGAACTTGAACGTGTTCAGGCGGAAGCGCTTGTTGCCGCGCAAGCGGAAGCCGCCAAGATCGAAGGTCTTATGGTTCAGATCACTCGCAAGGCGGGTCTGGACGGCCGTTTGTTTGGTTCGGTCAGCAATTTTGATATTGCTGATGCATTAGCCGCGCAGGGCTTCACGGTTGATCGCGTCACGATCCGTCTGCCAGATGGCCCGTTGAAGGCCATTGGTGATACCCATGTGGATATAGCGCTACATAGTGACGTGATCGCAAAGATCACGGTCTCGGTACTTGGCGAACACTGACACCGGGAGTATTTCGGAATCAGTAAAAAGGCCGCAGAAGTGCGGCCTTTTTGTTTTATTGAACGATTTCAACGCGAATCATGCCAACGGATCGACGTGCCGATTTTCGTCCTGAATGGATCGTGATGTTGCGGCGATGCAATTTCCACAAGTTGTCCACCGACTATGCACAGCTTGTGCACTTGTGACGGTGAATTCCGAGAGTAGACTTCCGCTCCTTATGCTGGAGGTAAGCAATGGCTCAGGTTCGTAATTTTTCCGCACCCCAATCCACGTCACATTCCACTGATGCGCAGGTATCTGCGCTTAAATTGCCCCCGCACTCAGTGGAAGCCGAGTAGTCGTTGATCGGCGGTTTATTGCTGGATAACCATGCCTGGGATCGTATCGCTGATGCCGTGCGTGAAACTGATTTTTATCGTGACGATCATCGACGTATTTTTCGCCACATCGGAAAGTTATGCCAAATGGGACGTCCCGCCGACGTGGTGACTGTCTACGAATCAATCGAACAATCGAATGAAGTCGATCAGACCGGTGGCTTGTCTTACCTCGCCGAAATCGCTCACTCCACTCCTTCGGCGGCGAACATTAGACGTTATGCGGAAATCGTTCGCGAGCGCGCGGTGTTGCGCAAGCTGGTGACTGTGGGCGATGAAATTGCGGGGCAAGCACTCAATCCCGCTGGTCGGGATGTCAAGGACCTACTTGATGATGCCGAGCGCCGAATTTTCGAAATCGCCGAAGCCGGTGCATTAAGCGGGCAAGGTTTTGTGCCGATCCAACCGTTGGTTGGCGAAGTGGTGCAGCAGATGGAGATGCTTCTGGCGCGGGATAGTCAGAGCGACATCACCGGCGTGCCGACCGGATTTGCCGATCTGGACAAGCTGACATCCGGTCTGCAGCCGGGTGACATGATTGTGGTTGCGGGCCGTCCATCGATGGGTAAAACAGCCTTTGCCCTAAATATTGCCGAGCATGTCGGCGTCAATATGCGATTGCCTGTGGCTATTTTCAGCCTTGAAATGTCGGGACCACAGCTTGCAACGCGGTTCTTGTCATCGGTGGGGCGAATCGACCAGAGCAAGCTTCGGAACGGTAAGCTGACCGACGAGGATTGGGATCGTCTGACTCACGCCTTGGGGCAATTGCACGAAGCGCCGATTCATATTGACGAGACGGGTGCGATCAACTCGACCGATCTGCGTGCGCGGGCGCGGCGGCTTCACCGGCAGTGCGGCAAACTGGGTCTGATCGTGATTGATTACCTGCAATTGATGACATCGACGCGTCAGGGTGAAAATCGGGCCACTGAGTTGTCCGAGATTTCACGTTCGGTCAAGGCGCTGGCCAAGGAACTGCAGGTGCCGATCATTGCACTTTCGCAGTTGTCGCGAAAGGTCGAGGAACGCAATGACAAGCGGCCGCTGATGAGCGATTTGCGCGAATCGGGTGCCATCGAGCAGGATGCCGATATCATCATGATGATGTACCGCGAGGAGTACTACAACAAGGATACCCAGGACAAAGGCAGCGCCGAAGTTATCATCGGCAAACATCGAAATGGCCCGACGGGTACAGTTCGTCTGACCTTCCTGGGCGAGTACACCAAGTTTCAGAACTTCGCTGGCGGACCTTATTGAGTGTGCTCTACAACACTTCGCCGGCGTGATCTGCCAGGCGTGAGCGTTCGCCGCGTTGCAGGGTGACGTGGCCCGAGTGCGGCCAGCCCTTAAAACGATCAACCACATAGGTCAGACCGGAGCTTCCTTCGGTCAGGTACGGCGTATCGATCTGAGCGATGTTGCCGAGACAGACAACTTTGGTGCCGGGCCCCGCCCGAGTAATCAAGGTTTTCATCTGCTTCGGCGTCAGGTTTTGCGCTTCGTCAATAATCAGGAATTTGTTCATGAACGTGCGCCCACGCATGAAGTTGAGCGATTTGATCTTGATTCGGTTACGGATCAAGTCCATCGTCGCAGCACGCCCCCAGTCACCCCCATAGGCCGCCGCTTGGCCGCCTTGACCAGCGCTGGATTGATCTGCGGGTTTGTTAAGAACATCGAGATTGTCTTCGAGCGCCCCCATCCACGGGGTCATTTTTTCCTCTTCCGTGCCGGGCAGAAAACCGATGTCCTCGCCGACGGGTACTGTGACACGCGTAATGATGATTTCTGCGAAGCGCTTGTCCTCAAGCGTTTGTGTCAGCGCCGAAGCCAGTGTCAGCAAAGTCTTCCCGGTGCCCGCCTGGCCGAGCAGGGTGACAAAATCGATATCGGGATTCATCAGGAGATTCAGAGCAAAATTTTGTTCCCGATTGCGCGCGGTGATTCCCCACACCGCGTTCTTCTGATGTGAGTAATCAATCAGAGTTTCCAGCTCCGCCGTCTTGCCAGCGCCGACTTTTACGAGCGCCTGGAGTGGCTGGGGGCCATCTTGCCAGACGAATTCATTGACCATCAACTCAGGACACAGAGGTCCCTTGATCCGGTAGTAGGTTCGACTTTCCTTTTTCCATGACTCCAGGCCCTTGCCATGGGTGTCCCAGAAATCTGCAGGCAATTCGCGAGTGCCGGTATAGAGCAGATCCGTGTCTTCAAGAACCTTGTCGTTGAAATAGTCCTGCGCTTCCAGACCCAAGGCGCGTGCCTTGATACGCATGTTGATGTCTTTGGAAACAAGAATGACCGGACGTTTTGGAAACTTGTGGCCGAGGAACATGACGACTGCCAGAATCTGGTTGTCTGCCTTGCCGCTGGGCAAGGAGGATGGCAACTCACTATTCATGGCTTCGGTTTGCAGAAATAAACGACCCGTCGCCAGATCGCGCGAGGCGATCGTCAGATCGATACCATTCTTGATCCCGTCTTCAAGGCCGCTGACAATTTCGTCAAGCATTCGGCTGGCCTGACGTGCATTGCGCGCCACTTCCGACATGCCTTTCTTGTTGGAGTCCAACTCTTCCAGTGTCATCATCGGCACGAAAATGTCGTGCTCCTCAAACCTGTACAGGCTCAATGGATCATGCATCAGGACATTGGTATCGAGTACGAACACCTTTGTGGCGGTGTGCGCGGTGGGCTTGGCACGCTTTGCGTTCATGGAAACCTCAGGTGAGAGTCATTATGGGCCGGGCAGCAACGACTTACCCGCCTACGATAGCCATCCACCGTCGGCGTGAGGTAATAAAGAGGCGAGTTAATGATGTCCTGTTTGCCGCTTTGCACCCGCGCGGCGTGATCAGCCAATCAGAGCGATTGAATTGCCGCAAGAACGTCTGCAGCATGTCCTTCGGCCTTTACCTTGCGCCATTCCCGCCGGAGAAGTCCAGTGGAATCAATGAGGAAGGTGCTTCGTTCGATACCAAGCACTTGCTTTCCGTACATGTTCTTGGTCTTGATGACATCGAATAATTGGCATACGGCCTCCGAACTGTCGGACAGCAATTCGAAAGGCAGGCCGAGCTTGGTCTTGAAGTTCAGGTGGGATTTGATCGAATCGCGGGAGACGCCGAAAATTCGTGCGTTGGCTGCGACGAATTCCGGGTAAAGGTCGCGAAACTGCAACGCTTCCGTCGTGCAGCCGGGGGTGCTGTCCTTGGGATAGAAATAGATGACCAACGCGCTGCCACCATTTTTTCCGCAGTGGGCGGACAGTTTGAAGTCGCCATGGGTCGCCGGGACGGCGAAATCTGGCACGGACAAGCCTATTGCGGATGCGGGAGTGCTCATGCGGCGTCCTTCCATGATGAGAGAAATTCTTCGCCTTGGACCATCATCGGGCTGGATCGACCTGAAACCACGCTGCGAACCAATTCATGGCGGGGTAATAAAGCTGAGTCCAGGCTGTCACGCAAGGCACCGAGCGAAGTGAGTTCATAGCCCTGTTCACGCCAGCCGGTAAGCAGGGTTTCCAGCGTCGCGCCAAAGGCCATCCCTTCAAGTTCGGCGTGTAAGGTAAATACGTGCCCGGACTCGCATGGTGTGGCCGTACGATTCAATAGGTGCTCATGTACGTTATCGGCCGTGATGCCATTCACCCCTATCAGTTCATCGAGGGTGGGTAATGTGGTCGGCAATTGCGGGCAATGGATGACTTCCCCATTCCAGACGGGCATGAATGGATGTGTGCCGCGACAATCAGACGCCCAACGGTAGCCGAGTCGTTGTGTCAGCCGCAGGGCATGAGGGTTCATTTGCCAGCCGGCGGCCGCGTGCCCCGGAGAATCCATATCGAAAATTTCTGCATAGCGTTCATGTGCGCGGCGCATTTCAATTTCAGTCCAAATCGCGTCGGCGCTATTGCCATCGTTCAGCCACTTGGCGCGATCCCAGCAGTGAATGGCTGTTTCGAATCCGGCATCGCGGGTGCTGCGCAAAATATCGGCGCAGCCTTTGCCTATATCGGGTCCGGGCAGCAGTGTTCCATAAAGCAGGGTTTTGATACCGTATCGCGCAAGGCCTGAGGTCTGTGAAGCTTTTGCCGTCAAACCGGAGTTGAATGCACGCCTGGCAACCCGGCCGGTATGGTCGGCACCGAGCGAGAACACGAAGCTCGCGCCGGCGCGATTGCGGCGCAGGGTTTCAACCAATCGCGGCACCCCTTGCAGCGTGCCACGGTAGGAATCAACGTTTATTTTTAGAGCCAGTTTCATGAGTTAAGCGTAAATTTCGAATCAGGAGCGTGGCATTCTGCTGGGGAAATTGTGATCATGATCGGGTAATCAGCAGCACGCCGACGACAATAAAACCAATGCCCAACATTTTCTGCGCGGCAAGCGCCTCGCCAAACCAATGCCACGCGACAATTGCGTTGATCACGTACCCGATCGACAGCATCGGATAGGCGATGGACACCGGAACTCGCGAAAGTGCCATGATCCAGATCACCAGGCTCACGCCATAACACAGCATTCCGCTCAGGATGTAGGGCTGGAATGCCAGCTTTAAGCCTATGGGAATCAGGTTGTTGGTGTGAAACTCAAAGTGTCCTACGGCATTGGTGCCCGCCTTCAATAATAACTGGGCGACGGCATTCAACAGCACGCCAGCAAGAATGAGGGCAAGGCTGACCGGTGTCATGAGGCGTTGAACCGCATCGCCGTATCGCCGGCGCCGACTTTTTCAGGCGTTGCAACTTTGCCAGAGGAGCAGAAGATACGCATCATGTAGCTTTTTCGATGATCAGCGCAAGAGCCACGGCACGGCCCTCGGCCATGAGAATATTGTACGTGCGACAGGCTGCATGACTGTCCAT